>JAQGHS010000911.1 GCA_028291605.1 Planctomycetaceae bacterium
CCGGCCGGTTCAACCAGGGGCCGCGGGTCAACCAGGTCCCACGCGTCGTCACGGTACCGAGTTCGTGCCGGCGATCGGGCCGGGCGCGACGGTTGCGGCTGCCAGCAACTCAGTCCGGATCCGCGCACACGCCCCTATTGAGCGGATCTTCGACAGTTTCCGTATAGGCCCAATAACTGTGCGCTTCGGAAAAGCTTTCCTTCCTAAATCGACATGCCCTACTTTTTCGCGAGGGAAAGATATGGTGTTCGGATGATACAGTAACGGTTCGACAACGTCGATTTCCGAGTTTTCTCGCGTCAGCATGGCGATTCATCATGACCGACATTTTGAGACTAGACGTCCAGCAGGATCATGTCGAGACATTGGCCAAACTTCGAAAACCGATACTCGGAATCGAAGAGCTAATCTGGAATAGTCTGGATGCCGACGCCAACGAGATTAGAGTTTCAGTCACCTTTGACGCTCTTGGTCATCCACAAAAGATACTAATTTCCGACAATGGTTCTGGAATCAGTCGCACGACCTGCGATGAGAAATTTGGCTCACTTGGTGGGTCTAGCAAGCGACAGGATCGACTAACGCCATCAGGAAGGGTCGTGCATGGAAAATACGGAAAAGGAAGGCTGAAAGCTTTCGGCCTCGGAAATGTTGTAACGTGGTTGAGTCGATTCAAGTCGGAAAAGGGAATTCACGAATTCAAGATTCAAGGTCGCAGGTCGCTGCTGAAAGAGTTTGAAATCAGCGAAGTTCGTGCCAGCCGGTCCAAGCGCACTGGTGTTGAAGTGACCATAAGTGAGATTGAACAGAAACTGCCATCGCTGGCAGAAAGTTCGATCGTTGCTGAAGGCTTGGCGGGCACACTCGCGCTTTACCTCCAGATGTATCCAGGAATCGCCATCAACTACGATGGCCATTTGGTTGATCCAGCAGCTCAAGAGTCATTCAAAGCGACTTACGAACTATCTCTCATTGACAATTCTGGCGCGCTGGTGCCGGCCGAACTGACCGTGATCGAGTGGAAAAGCAGTTGCACTCGTGCACTCTATTTTTGCGACAAAGACGGGTTTGCTCTCCACGACGCTTTGCCGGGGCTCCGTGCTCCGGGTTTCAATTTCACGGCCTATTTAAAATCCGAGTTGGTTGCGGACCTATACGATCAAAATGCCTTCGGGGCCGAACATCTTCACCCGATAATTACCGAGCTGAAAATTCAGGTTAAGAATGCGCTTCGTGACCACTTTAGAACACGTGAAGTCAAACGGTCAGCAGACTTAATTGATCAGTGGAAACAAGAGCGTGTCTATCCCTACGATACCCACGAAAATGACCCCGTCACTCAAATCGAACGCGAGGTCTTTGAAGTATGCGCTGTTAAGGTCTTTGAGTATCTTCCAAGCTTTGAGAAGGCTGATGCAAAGAGTAAGCGACTCACCTTTCGCCTGATCAGGGAAGCGCTCGAAAGCAACCCGCGCAGTCTTCAGACGATCCTTCATCAGGTTCTAGATCTCCCAAAAGATCAGCAAGACGACTTGGCAACGATTTTGTCGCGAACACATTTAGGAGGAATTATTAACGCCTCGAAAACAGTGATCAACCGACTTGATTTTCTTTCAAGTCTGGACGCGATGCTTTTCGGCGATTTGAAAGCGACATTGCTCGAGCGTAAACAGCTTCACAGGATCCTCGCAGAAGAACTTTGGATTTTTGGTGAGCAATACACATTGGCGGTCGATGATCAGGGATTGACCGAGGTCCTAAAAAAACATCTCGCGCTATTGAAGAATCGCGAATTCGATCTGGACGAAGATCTCTCCGTCCAAGATCTGCAGGGCCACAACAGAATTGTTGACCTCATGGTCAGTCGGACGATTCCGCAAATGCAAGATGGCCACTTCGAACATCTCATAATTGAGCTCAAACGTCCCAAACGAGTTCTCGGCATTGATGAGATAACTCAGATCAAGAACTATGCGTTTACGGTCGCCAAAGACGAGCGATTTAAAGATCCCAAGACCCGTTGGACATTCCTTCTGCTCGGAAACGATCTATCAGAATACGCCGACCAAGAGTGTCGAGTACAAGGTCGCGATTACGGCCATATTTACGTTTCTGACGATGGACGAATCAATGTTCATGTCAAGCTTTGGGCAACGGTCCTCGCAGAAGCACGCTGGCGGTACAAGTTCTTTCGAGAACAGTTAAATCTACAAATCTCGACAAACGATGGTGTGCGTTACTTGCGTGAGAAGTACCCACAACACATACCCGATGGCGCGGGTAGCGACGGAGACGGAACAGAGCATTGACGAGATAACTACTTGTTATCACTTCATCCCGACTCGACCCGACCGAGGGCGGACTATTTCTTGAGAAATACCCCTCGACATGGCGGATGAGTCGATCGAAGATTTCACCGCGTTGACCAGGCTCCCCGGATCCGGACCGAGCTGCCGGCAGCCGCGGCCGTTGCGCCCGGGCCGATCGCCGGCACGAGCTCGGTACCGTGACGACGTCCAGGACCTGGTCGACCTGCAGGCCTTGGTTGAACCGGCCGGCCGGAGTGATCGGCAGCGCGGGCCCATCGACCAGGCTGCCCGAATCCGGACCGATCTGCCGACAGCCGCGGCCGTCGCGCCCGGGCCGATCACCGGCACGAGCTCGGTACGGTGACGACGCGCAGGACCTGGTCGACCTGCAGGCCCTGGTTGAACCGGCCGGCCGGAGTGATCGGCAGCGCCGGGCCCATCGACCAGGCTGCCCGGATCCGGACCGCGTTGCCGGCAGCCGCGGTTGGAGTCGCTGCGGGTTGCTCGATCGGTCTGCAAAACGGCCGGCCGGTCGTTTTGGTCGAAAACTGGCGATATCGATCGCACCAAATCGCGTGTGTTGCACGTTCGGACCGTCGGACGATGGTTGATACGTCCGAAATTCCCGTTCACTGGATCCGTTGACAAGGTCCGGCAACATGCAGCAAAATGGCGATCCCTAAAGCTCAGTCGCGAGTCTCTGCCTTGTACCGCGACGGCAATTTGGTCCTAAACTCCATTTGGAAAGACAAGAAGCTGCGCGTTTGTAGGTTGCTGGGTATCGGTAACGACCAGGAGGCGGCCCAAATCCGCCTAGGACAGCCTATGAACGCGCAGCTTCATTTCTTTTCCCCTTCGTGGGGAATAGGAAGGCCACATCATGGCCGAAGCTTCCAATCGTCTGCGCGACTATTTCGACCAGATTGACCGAACTCAGTGGGAACACATCAACGCCGCCCAGGCCCCGCCGGCCGGCGACGTCGTCCAGAGATTCCCTGGTGGAGGATTCTGCCGGCAGTTCCAATTCACCTTTGATGCGATCGAACTGCAGGCCCTGATTCGGTTCGATTACTTGCCCCAATTCGAACGCTTCGGTTGGTCCGTTTATCTCGACACCGCGGCCCCGAAACTCTCGCGGGACCTGGTTCACCGCATTTGCGATTCTCTGTTGCCACACGTCCCCCTCGTTCAATCCTTTTCCGGTGTACCGAGCTGGGGAGGTGCATCGGTCACCCTGGTTGAGACTCGACTCGCGGAGCTGGCCAGCAACTAAACCGGGCACTCGGCAAGCTTCTTGCGTAAGCCGCATGATCGCCTCTCACAACCAACAGCTCCCAAAAGGAAACACCATGACCACCAATAGCCCCATCGCCCCCACGAACCGACAAGCCACCAAGCCCTTCCGTCGAATCGAATTCGCCACGCCTTCCACCTCGACAGCCAACTTCACGATGATTCAAGCCTTTGAGCAACTCTATCTACCCCAACGGCCCAACATCGCCACGGCAACGGTCGAATGCAATCGCCGTCAGCTTCAGACTTGCAAATCCGTCATGGGCGATATCCCCGTCGGGCAAATTACGCGAGACACCTTGATTCAATATCGGGATAAGCGCCTTTGCGAAAAGTCCGGCTCGGTCAGTACGTTGTCGATCAACAACGATCTAAAGCTCCTGCGTCGCGTGTTGCATGCCGCTGGCTATTTTCCCGACGGCCACAATGTGGCGATTCCGTTGGGGCTTCCCGTTCATGCAATTACGCTGGAAGATCTGACGCGGCTATGGAACCTGGTCGATCAAACGGTCTGGCCCGGTTCGATGGCCCATGAATATCGCGGACTCAAAATTGACCTTTATCCGGGCGCATGGTGGCGAGCTCTATTGATGCTGGCCTATTCAACTGGCATCCGCCGTGGCGATCTGTTTCTCCTGCGCTGGGAACAACTCGACTGGCAATCCATCCTCCTCGAGTTCGATGGGGATGCGCGACCGAAGCGGATCCCTATTACCGGCCCGCTTCGCCCCTGGCTTCACATCCTCCGCCAGAACAACTCTCCCACCGTTCTCGGACACCTCGACGGCAACGAATTTGATAAAGAAATCGGCCGGCTGCGAACCCTCTCCGGAATTAGTCACTTCGGATTGCACACTCTTCGTTGCCTGGCCGTGCATCAATGGGAACAGGCCAGCCCCGGCTGTGGCGCGCTGATTCGAAATCACAAGGAAGGCGCGACCGTCTCAGAAGCCAACTTCCGCCGGCTGGCTACGGCGGCCGACTTGTTGACCTACCCGCCCGAGATCCTGGCCGCTTCGATCCCCGCCGACAAGAGCAAGCCGTTCCTGGATCCACAGCGCGACCCGTTCGAACCCGTCCCTATTTCGGAAGACAAGAAACGCCAGGCGGAAGCGGCGCAACCCGATTCGTCGCTGGCAACTTTCAAGAATTTCTTCTCGCCTGGCGAGAGCTCCGCTCCAACTCGCCTTGAGTCGATGACTCTCAGGGACGTGTTTGAGACTTCACTTCGTCCGATCCTGGAAACTGACGGTCGAACAGACTCAACAATGAGCGGATATCGGTTGGCCCTGACTCACTGGGAACGGCTAACAAGCAACCCTCTCATAAACGAAATCACGACTGCGTACCTTCAGCAATTTCGGAAGTCGGCAAAGGACGAACTCCACCGCAGTCCCGCGAGCTGCAACTCTTGGTTTCGCAGCCTGCGCTCAATTCTTAATCACCTCGGACAGCGAAGAAATTTCAACGCTCGTTCGTGGGCTGCGTTGGCGTTCTAACATG
>JAQGHS010000919.1 GCA_028291605.1 Planctomycetaceae bacterium
ATGATGCTGCATCGCATTGGCCAGTGTGTAGTCCTGATAGTTACCGCACGGGTGGGCGACCTGTCCGACCGGCTTGTTGACGACAATCAGCCACGGATCTTCGTACAGGATTTCCAATGGCATGTCACGCGGTGGCATGGTCTTATCGGGGGGCTCGACCAGTCGGATGTCGACTCGCTGACCGCGATAGACGCGCGATTCCGGCTCGGCCGTGATCCCTTCCAGCTTGACGGCCCCCGCTCGTACCATCCGCTGAATGCGCCAGGCAGTATAATTGCGGAAGTGCTTGATTAAAAAACTGTCAATCCGCACGCCGTGCAGGTACTTTTCGACGGTCACTTCAGCTTGAAAAACTTCGAACGGTGACATGAGGCAAGCGGTCGTACTCAGTGGATGGCCAGTGGTGTGAGACTGTGAATTGTAGAGGCCAGAGACTTCTGGCACAAATGACGCCGTTACGGGATCGGTTGAGAATTGAAGTCCAAATAGGAGGCGCGGCAATTTCAAAGCACGAACCGACCAGTGTTGAAGGACGCCTCATTGCGATTGGGGATATTCACGGCTGCTCGACGGCACTTCGGACCCTGCTCGAAGCGATTGGCCCTCGGTTGCAGGATACCATCGTCACCCTGGGAGATTATGTCGATTGGGGACCGGACAGCCGAGGCGTGATCGAGTTGCTTATGGATCTCTCGAAACAATGCCATCTGGTGTCGCTGCGGGGTAATCATGAGGAGATGTTGCTCGAAGCACTGGAACTCGAAGCCTTGGGATCTGATGCAATGATGCGAAGTTGGTTGGCCCTGTGCGGTGAGGAAACGCTGAGTTCGTATCCCTATGAGGGTGGTGACAAAGTAATTCCGAAAGAGCATGTTGAGTTCCTTCGAAATTGCCAAGATTACTACGAAACGGCAGCCCATATCTTTGTTCACGCCAACTACGATCCTCAACTCCCGTTGGATCAGACCCCGCGAACAACGCTCGGCTGGAAGTTTATCGATGACGATGAGCTTCAGATGCATGTCTCGGGAAAGACAGTGGTGGTGGGTCACACGCCCCAAGTGAGCGGGCTGGTCCTGAACCGGGGATTTCTCGTCGGCATTGACACTGATTGCAGCCGTGGTGGTTGGCTAACGGCATTGAATGTGAACAACCAGGTGGTGACGCAAGCCAATCAAGAGGGTCGAATCAGAATGTCGGTGTTGACATAATCAGGTACACTCTCAGCAGATGTCATCCACAGATAGTCGTGTCGAATCGCTCCCAGGTTGTTCAGCGCTGGAGGCACGGTACTCAATCATCGCCGTCCCAATGAAGCTGTCATTCCCGTAACATTAGTAAGAGGCTGGTTGCGGGGCCGGCAGTGCATGCCATAATTGATGGTTAGGGCCAACTCTTTCCAATCGCGGCTTCCCCAGTCCCACATTTCAGAAAGGTCGAGTCATGCCGCTCGCGAAATTGATTGCGGGGACCACTCGCCGGTCCATCACGACTCGCGATGCCCTCAGCCAGGCCGCCGATCATCACTTTCATCAATACCTCGCCGAAAACGTCGTGGTCAGCGAAACGCTGCGCAGCATGCGGCATGGAATCCAGGTCTTTTTAAGCTACGCGCCGCGCCTCCTGGTCAGCAAATGCATCGACGGGCGTGTGCATGGCAGTATCGGCAAGGGATATCCGCCGACCACTGTGACGTTTTCTCGTACGGATGGAAATCGCGTGGCGCTGACGCCCGAGAATATGCACTTCTGGAACCGTGTAAACGCGGTGGTACTGAGTGGGCGGCACCACACCCCCGACTGCCCGGCTCTGTTTATCGCCTTGGGCCACCGCGCGGTATTGGGACACGGTTGTGCCGCTCATCAGGGTGACGACGCGGCTGCCCTGGCCGCGGTGCGCGAACAGGCCCTCACGATGCAGGCCAAATACGATGCACGCGACTTGTACGTGGTTTACGGGATGACGAACACTGATGACGGCGCGGAACGGCTGATTTTTCTGGACGGCCATGAAGTCGATAGTGCGGCGATCATTAACCTGCTCGATACCCCCCGCATGCCCCTCAAAGTTGCGGCGGATGTCTTCCAGGCTACGTTTCTGGATCGCCTGGTCGATGATCGCCCCACGGACCACAGCCTGGGTGGTCGCCAGCCGCGCCAAATCGTCCATGGACCGGAAGCTCGATTGTTTCACGACGTGCAGACCATGATCGCGATGCAGACATACCTGTTGGAGGATGTGTCTCGAGTGGTCAACAACGATTCTCGAAACAATGTGGTGTTTGAGCCGCGATTGTTCGATGAAGTGCGGCGGATGCTGGAGGCCGTTCGCGATCTCCCGCAGCGTCTGTTGGCCCCCCTGATCTATCAAACGCTGTGGAATATCGCCTACACCCTTCACGAACGCGAACGGCTGACAAAACTGGATGAAGTCACCCGGCGCCACGAACTGGAACATGCCGAGGACATTGTCGGCTACGGTGAAGGGTTTGAACTGGAACGCCGCAATCGCCTGGTGCTGGCGAAGCCCGGCCGGGGAGACGACCAGTTAGCCTTGCAAGTGGCCCGAAAAGTCTTGTTGCACAATCGCGAGCTGGATCCGCAGCCGCATCCGCCATTGGTGCACGTCAACGTGGAGTTGGCGGGGGATGTGGATAGTTGGGAAGCATTCAATCGGGACGTGCTGGCTCCGTTGATGACCCGCGTCGAGAACGTGCATACGGTCTTTGGAGACGATTGTCGTATTTTGACGACCTACTCCAGAACTCGCGAAAAGTGCTTTTACCCCGTGCGAATTAATCCGGACTCCATACCCAATTCACGTCTGGACGAGGACCACCGCCAATGCTATTCGGCGGACGTCACGCGCGGGTTGACCGATCAGAACTTCCGCCGGCAGCAGTTCGCACTGCGCGAGCAAGTCTATAAGCACATGATGCTGCTGGAAACCACCGGCGAGGGGTTCACAGCACCTGATGAGTCAGATTTGACGTAAGGTAATTGGGCCATGAATACGCTAGGCCACGGCATCGCGGTAGTCGCAGCGATATTTTGCTCTTCCGTCGCAGCATCGGCCGCGCAGTCGCCGAAACCAGAATCTCCTTCGCATGAAGAAGTCATGTTGGCGATTGAGGCCTTCACCGGTTTAGGTGGTAGAGTTTTAGCGAAACAGCCCTATTTGGAGAGCAAGCGAAGGAATCTCAGGTTCTTACTGCCGGAAGACGCAACGGATGAAAGTTTGGCGAAGCTTCCCGTAATTGCGTTTTCGTTTGAGCTTGTTCTAGCCGGAAGTCAGGTAACCGATGCAGGGTTAAAACACCTCGTAAAGTTTAAGAATCTGACCCATTTGGATCTAAGCGAAACAAGGGTGGAGGGCGCTGGATTTCAGGACCTTTCGGGCCTGCCCCAACTTTCATTGCTCAAACTTACTCGCACTCCGGTAACGGATACTGGCCTTGTGAATCTAGAGAGTATCGCGAGCCTCTCGTCGCTGGATCTTGGTGAATGTGCAATAACCGACGCCAGGCTCAATGCACTTGCAAGGGTTCCGAATCTCCGCGTATTAGGACTGCGGAAGACGAAAGTAACGGGTATTGGATTTAAGGATAATCTCGGTCTCGCGATGCTCTCAGCACTCGATCTCAGTGAATGCCCGCTGAACGAAATGGGCTTGAGGGACTTGGCCGCGCTCAGGAAGCTCGATTCGCTGACTTTAGACAACACAACCATTACGAACGAAATGGCAATCGAAATCGGCTCTTTGACAAGCCTTTCGAGGTTGAGCCTTCAGGGGAGTTCGATAACGGAAACGGGAATGAAGCAGATTTTCCGACTGGCGACGCTTTCGTCACTTTCTCTTGATCAGACCGACACTACTGATGGACACTTAATCGGTATCGATAAGCTTACGAACCTCACGTCACTGCAACTCGACAGTAGCCGTGTAACAGACGTGGGAGCGAAGGAGATCTCTAAACTTGCCGATCTATCCTCACTGAGTCTTGCCAAAACCAAAATTACTAACGCAAGTCTTCATGAGTTTTTGCCGCTCAGACGACTTTCGTTACTTTATGTTCCAGACACTGAGGTGACTTTTCTGGGGTCACGTGACTTTCACGCGGCATTGCCAGATTGCCGAATTGTGACTTCGCGATCGAAGCGACTAGTTCTCAGGAACATGCAAAGCGACTAGCGGAATAGCGGGCCAATCAAAATCGATCCGATGATGTCATAACACGGGCGTCTACGTGACTTCGAATCCGACTCGTTGCTCGCGTCGCAGGTGAGGATTGGCCGCGGCCGCTCCCTCGCCGATGAAGTGTTCGGCCAGTGGATCCCAGCTCAACTTGCTTCCCACGCGCATCGCAATATTGCCCAGGTGACAGAGGCTGGCGGATCGGTGCTGGTTCACGACGCCCGAAAGGGGCGTGTCGCGTGAACGGGTACAGTCGTAGAAGTTGCCCATGTGATTTTTGATTGCGTCAATCTTGCCCATCCGCTCGGGGCGTGCGAGGTTGTCGTGGGCATAGACCTTCCAGTCCTCGCGGCGGAGTGGCTTGCGGGCCAGATCATCCACCGCGGTGCCGGCGATCGTGCCGCGATTGACGAAGATGCGGCCTGCGTCGCCTTCGAACATGACACCATTGCGATTGTGTTCGCCACGGGGGGCATCCAGAACATCCAGTTCGACTCCGTTGGCGTAGCGGTAACGAACGTGATAATCCAAAGCGACGTTATAACCATTGGGGACTGACGGATACTTGGCGGTTCCTTCGATCTCGACGGGCCCGCTGTTTTGAGCTCCGATACCCCACTGGGCAATGTCCAGATGATGGGCTCCGGTATCGGTCATTTCGCCCCCGCTGTATTCGTACCACCAGCGAAACGTGTAGTGCGAGCGTTCCGGGATGTAGGGCACGTCAGGGGTCTGCCCCTGCCAGAGATTCCAGTTGAAATGCCGTGGAATCGGTTGCGGCGTGAACGGCCCGCCGGTGGTATTCTTGCCCATCAGGACGGTGACCTTCTTCAGCTTTCCGATCCGTCCGGCATGGACCATTTCGACCGCCAGACGAAAACGGGCATCGTTCCTCTGCCACGATCCCACCTGCACGACGCGCTTGGTTTCGTCGACGACACGGCAGAGGACCTTGCCCTCGTCGATGGTCAACGTCAGCGGTTTCTCGCAATACACATCTTTGCCGGCACGGCAGGCGTCAATGACCATCTTGGAATGCCAATGATCGGGGGTGCCGATCAGCACGACGTCGATGTTTTTGCGTTGCAGCAAGTCGCGATAATCCTCAAAAAGTTCGGCCGTGCTGCCAAAGCTGGCCCGGGCCTGTTCGCGCACATGTCGATCGACATCGCAAATTGCGACCACATC
>JAQGHS010000977.1 GCA_028291605.1 Planctomycetaceae bacterium
GGTGAGATTCAGGCCATTCGTTCGAATTACATCCAGGGTTGGCTGCGGACTCGTCTGGAATCCAGCGATCAGAAGCAGGCCGCCTGGCGGACCGATCCCACCAAGTCTGGCGCTGCCGGTTGTTTTGGAGATATTGCGACGCATGCCTACAACCTGGGTCGCTACATGACCGGCTTGTTGCCGTCGAAGGTCTCGTGCAATTTGAAGACATTCGAATCCGGCCGCCAACTGGATGACTATGGCCACGCGGTCATTCAATTCGAGAACGGCTGCCTGGGGACCGTCACCGCGAGCCAGATTTCGCATGGTCGCGAGAACGACATGTTCATCGAAGTGGACGGTACGAAGGCCTCTCTGTCATGGCGTCAAGAAGAGCCCAATGTCATGATCGTTCGCCGCAACGGGCAACCGCACTCGATGTACACCCGCGATCCCAATGCTCCCTACTTGAATGACGCCCTCAAGGCCGGCTGCCGATTGCCGTCGGGACATCCGGAAGGATTCTTCGAGGCGTTTGCCAACGTTTATCGTTCGGCCTACGACGATATGGCCAAACGGGCCTTGGGGCAGACGTTCGAGAAGAAGGACACTATCTACCCGAACGTCGGCGATGGCACCGAAGGGATGTATTTCATTCAGCAGTGCGTGGCCAGCAGCCAGCAAGGCGGGAACTGGTTGCCGTTGAAGCATCCTTTAGCTCGAAAGTAATCACCCGACACTGACGGATGGTCCCGATATCACCGTTGCGGCCTTGGGGATCTTTGCGAACTATTTCGCAACTGAAAAACTTACACGTCGGCCCGGCATTCCACCGGGCCGATCGTTTTCTTTGGTGGTCTGTTACCGAATTAACGCGAAAAATAAGCCCGGCTCACCTGGGTCGTTTGTCGTGTGAAGTCAATCAATCGATACAATCATTACCTTCGGAAAACTCCCTACGCGACAATCGCGCGGTTCACCACGCTACGATCCGAACTACCAGTAGATATGAGGTAAGTTTCCACTGCCAACTTGAGTGCGTCGCCGTCGCATTTGGCCGACCACGGAACGGGCACGGAGCTTTTCCACCATGCGTCATCTCCTCTTCTTAATCGCCGTTTCGCTGCTGACGGGCGGCACTTCGCTCGTCGCTGGGGAACCAAAGTTCGTTGAACTTGTCGTAGAGGGCAAAGCTTACGAGGGGAAGGTCGTCGGGCGCAATGAAGAGAAGGTCTGGCTGGTGCAGCGTGACGGCCGGATGCACACCCTCGAAGTCAAGAAGATCGAATCGTTCCGCAAGCTCGCCGATCGGTTTTCACCCCTCAGCGCGGGTCATGTCCGCGACGAACTGCGGCGTGAACTGGTCGGCGAACGGATGGAGATTATCGGGACCGGAAAATATCTCGTCGCCGGGCCGGCCGCAATGGTTGGCGAGTACGCCCAATTGTTCGAAGACCAGTACCGTGCGGTCTACAATTATTTCTCCGTTCGCGGGTTCCCGATTCATGAGCCCGAATTTCCGCTGATCGCGATCATCTTCCCCGATGCCAAATCGTTCGCCAAATATGCGGCGAAGGATAAAGTCGAAGCCAAAGGAGGCTTAAAGGGCTACTACGTCCAGTCATCCAATCGCATCGCCTTGTATCAAGATGCTCCCAGTGCTGAAACCAGCGACGCCTCGCCTCCGGTTCGCATCCCGTTCTGGAAGGACCCCGACGCCGTTCCCGAGAACCAGCCACAGTTGCCGGCGTGGGTCAACGCACCTGAGAAAACCCATTTAAATCACTGGGCCAGCACGGACAGCAAGCTGGAAGCGACGATGATTCACGAAGCAACGCATCAGGTCGCCTTCAACATTGGCATCCATAGTCGCGTGGGGCAGACCAATCCCCGGTGGATTGCCGAAGGACTCGCGACGGTCTTTGAAGCGCCGGGGATGCGTAGCTCCAGTCTGGCGAAGACGCCGGGGGCGAAACTGAATCTGATGCGTCTGAATAATTTCAACGACTTCGTTGCCCACCGGCGACAGCCTAAATCGCTGGCGGCGTATGTTCAAAGTGACCGGGTTTTTGCGGAGAATGTGATCGATGGCTATGCGCAGGCCTGGGCTTTGACCTACTTCCTGATTGAAACCCGGCCGAGAGAATATTCTCGCCTCATGCACTCGATCGCCGCCCGTCCGGACACCGAGAACTACGACGACAAGCAACGTCTCGCCGACTTCGAAGCGGCGTTTGGCACGGACCTCGTTTTGCTGGAAGCGAAATTCTTGCGATTCATCGAAGAGGTTTCGCCAGCGCCCTCGCGTGTCGTGGCGCGACCTGACAAGATCCGCACCCTGGATGACCTCCGCCGGAACGGTATCAATCCGATTAAGAAATCGCAATTGGTGCCGTTGTCCGAGATGCCCAAAGCCAAGGCGGGGCAATCGGCGTACGACAAGTAACCGTGGGATAGGCATCCTGCCTGTCATTTGTCACCTCAAGTGACAAACCCGCAGTCAATTCATCTCGCGAGCGCCACTTTAATTGCGGCGGTCTCTCGGTTCACCGCTTTGTCGCTTCGCGATTGACAGGCAGGATGCCTATCCCACGGGAATACGTCCGACTGATCCGAAAACGCTTCGATTGCGTTACACTAGCGACATTGATCCTGCGCCCTGCTCGGCGGCCGGGATTCTTAACCACATCCCACGCTGTCGCTGGACCGTATTGTCATGATGCCTCGATCCATTTCGTTGATGGTTCTCACCGGGTTGATCGCTTGTCTCGGCCTGGCCTTCTGGCAGGTCATGCGGCCCTTTTTGCTGACGTTATTGCTGGCGGCGGTTCTGGCAATGCTCTTGCAGCCAATCCTGCGATATGTCTTGTCGAAGATCGGTGACCACCGTCAGGTGGCTGCCGCGATCACGACCGTCGGGACGCTCGGCAGTGTGCTGTTGCCGATGTTGATCGGCATCATCCTGGGGGCGACGCAGTTGGCCAGTTGGTCGAGCGATTTCTACTCGTCCCCGAAATCGCGTGAGGTCCTGGAACGGATCTACAATGAGATGCAGATCGGCAAAGTTGTGCATCGCATTCAGCCCTATTTTGATCGTTCGACAAAGCCTGAGGAATGGGAAAAGGTAGTCACCGAGAAGGTCGAACAGAATCTGCCCAAACTGCTGGAGGCGGTCTCGTCCAAGACGATGGGCCTGGCGGCATCGACGTTCGGTCTCGTGGGACTCTTAATCGAGTTCGGCGTGACGATGGGCATTTTTGTCATCGCGCTGTACTTTTTTCTCGCCGACGGTCCGATGATGCTGTCCATCAGCCGGGAACTGCTGCCGCTCGATCAGGCTCATCAGGAGCGACTCCTCGATCAATTCGCCCGGACGACACGTGCCGTGGTGACGGGGACGTTTGCCGCCGCGGTGGCTCAGGCACTCGCGGTGGGAGTCGGGCTCTACTTCGCGGGAATTGAGCGGGCCATCCTGCTGACCGTGGTTGCGGGCATTGTGGCCATTGTGCCGATTGCCGGTACGACGCTGGTCTGGGTTCCGTGTGCGATCTGGCTGTGGCATGCCCAGGAGTCGTCGTATCCCGTGATCTTTTTCGTGCTCTACAACTTGATCGTGGTCTCCGGCGTCGACAATCTGGTCCGGGCCTACGTCCTCAACAGCGACGTGAAACTGCATCCGCTCATCGCGTTCGTCAGCGTGATGGGCGGCTTACAGTGGGTGGGCATCTGGGGCGTGTTTGTGGGCCCGGTGTTGGCGTCTTGCCTGTATGCTCTGCTGCGGATTTTCAAGGAGGAGCTGCTGATCTATGGCAAGGAGGCTCCGGCTGATACCGCGGTCGCTGTCGTGCCCGCGGTTGTTGCGCAAACTGCCGTCGTTGTCGCAGCGGCGCCTGCGAAACCAACTCCGCTAGCGAATCCGCCAGTGAAGAAGATGCGGAAGTCGGCCAACAAACGCCGCTAGAATTGCAGCCTGACTCTCTGAGTCGGGTACGTTCGACGTGAGGATGACCCGACTCGCAGAGTCAGGCTACAGGCCGATCCTTGGCAAATCGAACCGTTCCTTTGTAATCTGAACGCTTGGATTCTGCATCCTGATCATCATCGGCTTGTCGATCATCGAAAGGAAACTCCCATGCGTTCGTGCTTGCTCTCCTTTGGCGTGTTTCTCGCACTGTTGGCAGTTGGCCCTGTTCAGGCCGACGACAAGAACGGCCGACTGGATATTTACTTCATTGATGTCGAAGGGGGGGCGGCGACCCTGTTTGTGACGCCGGCTGGCGAGACTCTGCTGATCGATTCCGGATACCCCGACAACAACGGCCGCGATCGGGATCGCATCGTCAAGGTCCTCAAAGAGGTTGCCGGCAAGCAGCAGATCGACCATGCCGCCGTATCGCACTGGCACCTCGATCACTTCGGCAATCATGCGGCTCTGACCTCGGTGGTGCCCATTAAGAACTTCTGGGATCGAGGCATTCCGGAGACATTGCAGGAAGATCCCAAGTTCGAAGACAAAATTGGTCCCTATCGCGCTGCGTCACAGAACAAGTCGAAGAAACTGGCTCCCGGCGACATGCTGACCTTAAAGACCGGTGAGACTCCGTTGACCGCCAAGGTGGTGACCGCGAGTGGTGATGTGATCAAGAACGATGGCCCGCCGAATCCATTCGCCAGCCAGCACAAGCCGCAAGGAGACGATCCATCTGACAACGCGAAGAGCATCAGCCTGCTGTTCAAGTTTGGTAAGTTCACGTTCCTGACGTGCGGCGATCTGACCTGGAACGTGGAAGCGAAACTCGTCACGCCGAATAATCCGCTGGGGCACGTCGAGATGTTCATGGCCACGCACCACGGTCTGGATGTCAGCAATAACCCGGTCCTCGTCCAGGCCATTGAGCCGCATGTTGTCGTGATGTGCAATGGCCCGACCAAAGGGGGCAACAAGCTGACTCAGGAGACATTGCGAGCGACCAAATCGGTTAAGGCACTGTTCCAGTTGCATCGCAACATTAATCTGAAGCCCGACGAACAAACCCCTGCCGAGTACATCGCCAACGAAGAACCGACCAGCGAATGCAAGGGCCGGTTTGTGAAGGCCTCGATCGCGCCGGGTGGCGGCAGCTATACCGTTCAGATTCTGCCCGAGGGCAAGGTTCATGAGTATCAAACGCGGTAATTCGTGGTCGACACTGCCAGCGTCGGTGTCGCTGCTGGCAGTCTCCGTCACGGTATTACGTTCCAGGCCTCCCCGCACCTTCAAAGCATCTGCCTGATACTCATGGTTACGCATTTCTCTTCCATTGGCTTTCCTCTGCATTCGCCCGACGACTTTCAGTCGTTGGCCAAGACTGTCGTGGATATTGGCGAGATGCAGCGGTGCCCGGCGGGCTGTTACTTCAACTGGCAGGGGGATTCGGGAGTCGAATTGTGGGTGCAGTTGGACAAAGAAGGTCGCTTTCTGGATATCCAGCCCCATTTTTCGGGGATGGCTGCCATGCGAATTGGCCTGACCAAGCGACTGCATCGGCCGACCGACACTCCGCTGGACGGCGCCTGGCAGGCATGGGCCGATCCGGTCGAAGACGAGAACCCCGCCGACGGACTCTTCGAGTTGACCTTCGAAGCGCCGGACTTCGCCATACACAATGATCTGCAGTTGCCGTTGCTGGCATCCGTTCAACTGGCTGCGTTTGCCCACGACATCACGTTCTTCGAATCTGAAGAGGCTTTTCGAGAGTCTCCTCAGGTGAAAGGTCGCCTCGAACCGCAGTCATTCATCCCTTCACCACAACGCGTCCGCGAAGGGGGCGAGACCGAACCCCTGACAGCGGAGGCCCTGGTCTGTGGCCATCTGATGCGGGTTGAAAAACTGGAGAACGATCTCACCAAATTGCCGTTCTATTGGCTGCTGGTCGAGACTGCCGGAGGACGTGTCGATCTGTTAGTCGATCCTCAACTGGTACCTGTGGAACCGGAACCGGGCGGAATAGTGATGACGTTTTGCTGGTTGTCGGGTCAGTTGTTGTAGCCCGACTCTCCAGAGTCGGGCCTACGAAAATAAACCAAGGTTACTGGAATGCCTGGTCAGCCCACGATACTTGGTACTCAACTGGCCCACCTATCAGGCGCATGCAAAGGTTTTGTCACAGCCGGTTGGGATTTCGTCTTCCCCCCGGCATGTGTTGCCTGTGGCGGAGAACTGGCTGCCCCACGATCTGATTCTACTTGCCAGATCTGCGCCGAGTGCCGTCAAAAGCTGTCGGTACACGCGCTCCACCCCAGCTGCCTCCGCTGCGGTGCCCCCGTCGGGCCGTATGTGGATCGCCAGCGGGGATGCCAGGAGTGTCGTCGCGAACCGTTTGCTTTCAAAACGGTCTATCGCCTGGGGATCTATCAGGAGTCGGCGATCAAAGAATCGGTGCTTCGCGGCAAATACATCGGCGGTCAACCTCTGTTAACGTCACTCGCCGAACTGATCTGGGAATATGCCGGCCACGAGATGCAAGCCGCCCAAATTGATCTCGTAGTACCGATTCCCCAACATTGGCGACAGCGGATGTTTTCCCGGCATCACGCCCCGGACGTCCTTGCGGAGGCGTGGGGGCGCCGCTTGCAGGTGCCTGTCGGCTACCCTATACTCGCTAAGGTCAGGAAGACGCAAAAGCAGGCTCATTTAAGTCGGACAGAACGCCATAAAAACCAGCACCAGGTCTTCCGGGTGACCCGTCCCGCAATGGTCAAAGGTAAGACGATTTTGCTGGTCGATGATGTGCTGACGACCGGTGCCACGGCCCACTCTGCCGCCAAGGCCCTGAGAGGAAATGGGGCGAAACTCGTCGTCGTGGCAGTGATTGCCCGGGTGTTGGGTCAGCGTTGATTCGCTGGCGAGGCTACTGCCGGGTGATAGTCGTTGTTCGCTCCGCGAACGAAACGCGTTCGAAGTGGCCGGGTGGAAAAAGAATTCATCCTGAATGCAAATTCAGGATCGCTACTGCGAATGCGTTATGATCGCGGAGCGATCAACGACTATCTTTGAAACGCAATTCAACGAACCAATTTCATGACCGAGACGACTCCCCGTACGATTCGCATCGCGACCCGCTCCAGCCGACTGGCACTCTGGCAGGCTGAGCATGTCTCGGCGCTCTTGAAGATTGCCGCACCTGAAGTGCCGGTCGAGATCATTCACGTGTCGACGCTCGGGGATCGAGACCTGACCGAGCCCTTAAGAGCGCTCGGGGCGTTCGGCGTGTTCACTCGGGAAGTTCAAAAGGTTGTGCAGGAGGGCAGGGCCGATTTGGCGGTCCACAGTCTGAAGGACCTGCCGACAGATTATGTCGAGGGCCTTTGTCTCGCTGCCGTACCGACACGTGGGCCGGTCTTCGACACGCTGGTTCTGCCGGCAAATGCCGCCCCGGGGGCAAATTGGGAGTCCTTACCACTTGCCGCGCGAATTGGCACCGGCAGTCCTCGGCGACAGGCCCAGGTGAGACACGCACGACCAGACGTCGAGTTGCTCGAGATTCGTGGAAATGTTGAAACGCGACTGCGAAAACTCGATGCCGGAGAGTACGACGCGATCATCCTCGCCGTTGCCGGACTCGAGCGCCTGGGGCTCGAAGGTCGAGTTACCCAACCACTCACACCGCCGATCATGTTCCCCGCGGTGGGTCAGGGAGCACTCGGACTGGAGTGTCGGACTGACAATGCCTGGCTGCGAGAGATCCTGCTCCGCATCAGTCATCCTGAGACCCTGGCCGCGGTGACGGCCGAGCGTGCCTTGATGGCGGAACTGCGGGCTGGGTGTCATGCCCCGTTGGGGGTTTCGACGACTATCGAGGGTACATCATTGAGACTCGAAGCGGTCGTGCTGAGTCCCGATGGGCGTGCGCGGATTACAGCTCACGCCACTGCGGCAGTCACTCAAGCGGCAGCGCTGGGGCGGACTGTTGCCGAGTTATTGAAGGCCGAGGGGGCCGATACGTTGATTAACGCGGCGAAGGCATGAAAGTCGTTGATCGCTCCGCGATCGATACGTCTTCGTCATAGCGACGCTGCTTCGTGGTGGCGAGCCTGCGATACGGATGAACTTCATTCTTGTGCAGGGCCGGTTCTGCGCCCGCGTTTCGATCGCGGAGCGATCAACGACTTTCAATCCGGCATGACTGCCGTCAGCTCTTCTGAGACCGCCTCTAGTTGAGCCGGGGTGATTGAGGTCGAGCTATCCGCAAATCCCACCAGCAAGGCCAGATCGCACAGGCGATTGATGCGGCGCGGGATGCCTCCCGATAGTTCATATAACGTATCGAAGGTCGACGGTTCAAATGGCGATTCGTTGACTCCTGCGACCTGCAGTCGATGTGTCACATAGCCGAGCGTTTCCTCGTAGGAGAGCGGACGCAGCAGGCATTTGACCGTCAGGCGTTCTTCCAACTGCGGCAAGCGGCGAATGCGGCTCAGCAGGTCGCGTTGTCCTGACAGGATCAACGTAAATGCTCCGCCATATCGCGGCTGGAAATTCAGCAGTAGACGCAAGGCTTGGAACACCTGGGGATCGTCAATCAGATGGGCTTCCTCGATGGCGATCACCGGATGCCGTTTTTGCTCGGCATAGTGGGCCAAGACTTCCTGGATTTGGCGAATCGTCCGGTCCAACGAAGGTGTCTCGTAAGGATGGTCCGACTTGGCACCCAGTTCGGCGGCGATATACGCCAGCAGTTCCGGAGCCGACATCTGCGGAAACAGCACGGGGATCACCGGTCCAAAGTCTTCCCCCAGTTCCCGGGCCAGAACTTGCAGCAAGAAGGTTTTGCCGTAGCCTCCGCCGCCGATCAACAGGCCGGCTCCTTTGCGGTTTTCGACAAGATAGCGCAGCTTGAGCAATGCGGCCTGATGGGTCTCGCTCTCGTAAAAGAACTTGGCGTCGGGACTCCCTTCAAAGGGATTTTGCCGCAGGCTCCAATAGGCTTCGTACATGGTCTCGTCCTTGAGGCTGTGTTCTATCTGTAGCAGAATTCGTAAGAATTCTGAAGCATTCTCCGCGGTTTCGAATTTTCAGGTCATCGAATGCAAACAGACGCTGGCAGCGTCTGCCACGGGGCCGTTACGCGAACGTTTCGATGACTCCCAACGATTCAATTCCGATCTGTTTCCAATCGAGTACTTCGTGTTCCGTCCGCTTGCCCGTGAGCTGTCGCGAAATCGTAATCACCGCATCGGCGGCTCCGCGCAACCAGCAATCGGCCAGCCTCGTCTCTGGACCCAGGACACCGGCATCAATCAGGATCATGTCGTAGTCACGACGAGCCTGCTTCAGCAGCACGCGCATCGGGGCCACCAGTTGCAGCCATTCCCCATCGGTCAAGTTTTCATTCAACGGCAAGACCGACACGCGTCCGGGATTCATCGGGATCACGGCTTGTTCCATCCGTAGTTGGCCGTGCAGAACTTCGCGCAGCCCTGCTGTCGGTTGCGGCGCGGTCAGTGATGCGAGCTGCGGATGTCGTCGATCGGCGTCAATCAGCAAGACGTCCGTCTTGCCTTCCAATGCCAAGATCCGTGTCAGCGTCAGTAAGACTGACGTTCGTCCCGCACCGGGAGCCGAACTGACAAAGGCCAATGTCTTGTGACCCTGCTCGGCCGCGAACTGCAGATGCTTGGCCAACTGGCGGAATCCCTCGCCGGTAAACTGGTCGAGTTGTTCGCAGATTTCCGGCCACTTCCACTGTTGTGGAACCGGTCGCTCGATGACTGGGGGAAGTGGCGGAGGCGCCACGGCAGACATTTCGGTGACTGCATAGCCCACGGTCGCCCTGGGCGATTTTATAACCGAGTTGTCAACGTAGGGTGCGGGCTCCGACGTACGTGGGAAACTCGACGTGTAGGTCGCCCTGCCATTGGAGACAGGTGCCGATTGCAGCTGAACGACCGGCGGCTGCAACTCAGGCTCAGGCCGATGTGGCTGACGTTCGGGCAGTGCCGCGGGAGTCGAAGCGATTGGCTCGGACTGTATTGGCCGAGGGGCCATAGTCGCCACGATCGCGTCAGAAACGAATGACTCATCCTTGGGGAGCGGTGGGGGAAGAGGCGGCTGAACCTGCTGCTGATACGAGCCGATCGCTGGCGATTCCGAATTCAGGAACGCTGAGGAGCTAGGCATTTCTACGACGGGCTTCGTCGGCGATTCTTCTACAGCGCAGCGCTCTACCGCAGCCGCCTTGGCAACGGCTTCAGAGTCGCGGCGGCGTTGAAACGCCTTAACGATGGCTCGGTCGAGAACGCTCATGTTTCCTCTTCAACTGCACCGAATCCTAATCTTCTTCAAAGTCGATCGTTCCGCTCAACCAGGTTGGCTGGTCGCCGGCTCGTTGGCGCGAGACAGGCTGAATCTCAGTCTTATCAAAGTCGTTCGACTGATCGGCAAAATGCATGGCTCGCGTCACCTTAGCCGGCACTTGATTGGCTTCGGTGAACGGGTCGTCGAATTCAGCGGGCTCGGCGCGGTCACCATTTTCGGATGTGCTCACGGTGAGCTGCACGGTCGACTGCGCCGCGGATGGTCCGCTTTCACCGGCTGGAGTGACTCGACCTTGTTCGACAGGACGCAGTTTCGAAACCGCGTTCGCTGTCTCGTCGCTCTCGAGTTGCTCTGGACTGGGACCTAGCAGTATTAGCGTCAGGGCCCCGATAAAGACGGCCGCACCACTACCGACAAACAGGCGCCACATCAGTGAACCACCTGCGAGATCAACGAACCGCTGCTTTGTGCTCTGGACGAAGTTCTGCAACAAGTTCACTTCCGGAACACTCAGCGGCACAACGGCGGCTGGTGCGGTCTCGAGCGGGATGTCCGTCGATGGACCGTCATGATCGAATTGCGATGCCGTAAACAACTCATCACCAAAAGTATTCAGTGAGGGAATCGAAAAAATGACGTTGGAATTGACCCGTGGTAAAGTCGCGATATCACTATCCGTGTCAGCATCGGACGCCGCACTAGAGGAGCGAGGTGCGGACGATTGATTCGGATGGTGGATTGAAGGTGATTTCACAGGCATACCATTCAAACGAAACGAACTCTCCACGCGCCCCGCAGTCGGCAGAGCCTTGATCTCGATATCGACGAGACGACGGCATCAACTTTGACGAATGTAGGGAACATGCCTGAAAGATCGACTATTCGGGCACATCGACCCGTAGCCGAAGTCGCCTAGACTTCGGGGCTTGTCACCAAAGTGGCCAGAACTCTAGGCGAGTTCTGCTACGACTGAGCTGTCTGTCGCTTCGGGAGTGGGCTGCTCGCTTGCAAGCGAACGCGGGCCTGGAAACAATCTGCGGTCAGATTGTCGACAATTCAACTTGATTTCGCTCAACCATCGTGCCTTAAGGAGTTGTTCGTGGAAAAGACCCAGATTCGAGCTTCCGTCGATTTTGAACGCTCCGGAATCCAACACGGAAACCTCTATGTCCCTTATTCTTACAATCTCGGTGGCTGGGCCAATGTGATGTTGCCTGTCACCGTGATTAATGGGGGCAAAGGTCCAACCGCATTGGTGATCGGGGGGAATCACGGAGACGAATATCCCGGGCCTGTCGCCATCATGCACCTGATGCGGAAGCTGAAACTCGATGAAACGCTGGGGCGAGTGATCTTACTCCCCGCCCTCAGCATGCCTGCGGTGAAAGCCTCAACACGGCTGTCGCCGCTCGACGGCAAGAATATGAACCGTTCGTTCCCGGGGAACCCCCATGGGACGGTGACGGAGATGATTGCCCACTATCTGACAACCGAGCTGTTTCCCCGAGCGGATATCGTGATCGATATTCATACCGGCGGCCGCAGTGTCGACTTTTACCCATGTGCTCATATGCACTTAGTGGAGGACCGAGACCAGCGCCGGAAGATGGTCGGAGGCACTCTGGCGTGGAACACCGACTTCGCGTTTCTCTATGCGGACATTGCCGGTCACGGATTGCTTCCCGTCGAGGCGGAACGTCAAAGCAAGGTCGTCATCACCACCGAAATGGGGGGCGGAGAACCGATTCCCGCCAAGATCCATCGTCTCTGCCAGTCGGGATTGCGAAACGTACTGATTCATCTGGGGGTCGTCCAGGGCGAGGTGCAAACCCGCGCTCAGTTGGGACTGCCGCCCACTCGCTGGGTCCAGTCACTCGACTGGCAAGACTACCGCTTCGCTCCGGAATCGGGTTTGTATGAGACGTTAGTCGATCTGGGATCGGATGTTGCAGCCGGACAGCCCGTCGGCCAATTGCACTTTGTGGAGCGTCCAGATCGCGAACCAGTACAAGTTGTAGCCCCCACCGCCGGAGTGCTGCTGGCGACACGCGGTCCGTCGATGGTCGCCCAAGGCGACTGCGTGGCCTGCATTTCCCACGACGTCGATCCGAAAATCCTGCAGTAGGAATTCTGTATCCTGACTCCCCGGAGTCGGGCGAGTTCTAATGTCAATGGACCCGACTCGGAGAGTCAGGTTACAGGCCCGGTTGCCCGACGCAGCCGGGCAATTTCATTCTTTGATGTAAGGCTTAACACTCAAACCGGTTCAATCCTCACTGGCAGCGTTGTCCGTTTGTATCGACGTTGCAGACTACGTGTAGTTGAACAGTCAAGAAAACTAAGTCGAGTACACAGGATGGGTGTAGTAGCTCAAGTGGCGAAGATAAGAGCGACGAAACTATAGGGGCGACGGGCGAGGCCCGCCTGGACGGAACTAGACGGTGTAACAGGATTATCAGTGAAAGGACATCGGAAAATGAGGAAGTTGCCCTGGATGCCTCTCCTTGCCGCTCTGCTCATGGCGTTGGGGATGGGATCAACCGCGGAAGCGGGGTACTGTGGTGGTGGAGGCTTCAATCGCTGCCCATCTGCCGCGTGCGCTCCGTGCGGCGATTATTGTCAAGCACAAGCGAGCTGCCAGACCTACCGCACCGTCCGTGAGGTTGTCTGGGACAAACAAGAAGTCACCTGCTGCAAGACGGTCATGACCACCTGCAGCGAGCAAGTCCCTGTGACCTGCACCCGCAATGTGTATGAGACTCACTATCGTGACGTCTGCAGCACCATTCGCCGGCCGGTCTACACGACCTGCTACCGCGAATGCACTCAGACGGTACGTCGGCCTGTCTATCAAACTTGCTATCGGGAATGCACTCAGACGATTTGCCGGCCGGTCTACACGACCTGCTATCGTGAATGCACCCAGCAGATCTGCCGCCCGGTCTACAACACCTGCTACCGCACGTGCAACTACACGGTCTGCCGACCTGTGTATAACACCTGCTACCGCGATGTGTGCTGCACGACCTATCAGACTCAGACGCAAACTTGCTACAAGACCGTCTGCTGCACAGTGCGACGTCCGATTCACGAGACCAAGACGGTCCAAGTGTGTGGTGGTCAGTGGAAGACGGAATCCTACCACGTGCCTGGTCCCTGCGTGACCAAGTGCGTTCAGGATCCCGGGACTTGGGAATTGGATCCCTGCACCGGTTGCTGCTGCTACAAGCCAGGCTGCTGCCGACAGGTTCAGGTTCAATGCCCCGGCACGACTTGCTGCCGCCGGACATGGTGCCCGACTGTCGAAAACCGCCAGGTGTGCTGCACTCGGTGGGTCTGCGAAACACAGACTCGACAGGTTCCCTACACCACTTGCACTCGGATTCCTGTGACGACGACCCGCCGTATCCCCTACACCACCTGCACGATGGTGCGTCAGTGCCAGACTCGACAGGTTCCGTACACGACCGTCAGCTACGTGAAAGAATGCGTCACTCGCCGCATCCCCTACACCACCTGCCGGATGGAACGACAATGCATCACTCGTAAGATTCCGTACACGACATGCAGCTACACCTGCGAAACCGTGACCCGTCGGATTCCTTATACAACCTGCAGCTACACTTGTGAAACGGTCACTCGCAAGGTGCCCTACACGACTTGCCGTCAGGAATGCTACCAGTCGACACGCACCGTGACCCGCTGTGTGCCGCAAAAAGTGAACTACACGACCACCCGCTGCGTACCCCGCGTCGTGTGCCGTCAAGTTCCCGTGCAAACCTGCACCCCCGCAGCACCAGCAGCCTGTGGCCCAGCCGCTGCCGCTCCTGCTGCACCGACCGCCGCGTCCTGTGCCGTCCCTGCAGTTCGGTAACCGGTCCCCCGTCCAGGACCCCACCCGAATCGCAGTCCGATGACCCAGTAGCAGTGAAAAGTCAGTCCAACGAATCAGGGGCGGGAAGAGCAATCTTCCCGCCCCTGATGCATTCTTTGGTCCGCATCATGACCCACTCAGGCTTGGCTCAATGATGCGGATGAGACTTATGAATTGCTACCAGCCACCCATTAATCACGAATCTCAAAGATCGCTTCCACTTCCACAGCAATGCGGCTGGGCAAAGAACCCATCCCGACCGCGCTGCGGGCCCCCTTGCCATTCTCGCCGAATACTTCCACCAGCAGGTCGCTGAAGCCATTCATCACGCTGGGGTGTCGTTCAAAATCCGGTGCAGCATTCACCATTCCCAAGACCTTGATCAACCGGACAACTCGGTTCAGCGTTCCCAGGTAATTCTGGACCGTAGCCAGAATGCACAGCCCGGTCTGCCGAGCCGCTTCGCGTCCCTGTTCTTCAGAAATCTCTTTGCCGACGATGCCCGTGAGGTATGTGCCGTCTGCCAGCTTGGGACCATGGCCAGACACATAGATCAAGTTGCCCGTGCGCACGACGGGCACATAGGTCCCGGCCGGAGCCTGGGCGGGGGGCAGATTCAGCTTCAACTCTTTAACGCGGGCATCGGCGGACATCGAGAATTCTCCTGATAGAAAAGGTGGGCGAGATCGCGGCTGGGCCTGTAACGGCTGTCCGCCGATCAGTCACTGATTATTGAGCCACCAATCGAGTTTCGCAAATGCTTCATCGTGAAAAGACTGGTGAGGCACCAGCCGAGTCTGTAGCCTGACTCTCCGAGTCGGGTGCTCTTCGATTTACGTACCCGACTGAGAGAGGCAGACTGCGGCGCGGTTCGACAACAGTCTCACCCCCCCCTTTCCGTGTTGGACGCATGAAATGAAAAGCACCCGACTCGGAGAGTCAGGCTACAGGGGCACGGCGTGCCCTTCTGTTCCACAAAAATGAGATTAAAAACCTGAGAACTTTCTCGATTTATCCGACACCTTTTGCCGTCCCAGTGCAAACTCTTAGTACAGTGCATCGCGTCTCCCCAGAGGCGGGGAGTTCATCTCAACCGCCATTCGTTCCGAAAATACCTCACTCCCGCCATCAGTTGACTGCCCTCATCATTCGTGGTGATTGTTTTGCCTCATGCCTTCTTCAAGCGTTATTCCTGTCATTGGTGTCGTCGGAGGAATTGGTTCTGGCAAAAGTTTTTTTGCACAGACTCTTGCTAAGCGGAAAAATCTCGTTATCGTGAATGCTGATGCCGTAGGCCACGCGCTGTTAGAACGTCCAGAGATCCGCAAGCGGATTCATGAACGGTTCGGTGATGGCGTGATTGCGGCAGACGGCAACATCAATCGACGTGCGTTGGGACAGATGGTGTTCGGAGAAACTCCCGACCACGTTCGTGCCAAGACCGATCTCGAAGCCATCGTTCATCCCCCCTTAGCTGCTGAACTCCACCGACAAATCCTTGAGGCGCAGGCCGCAGGTCATGCAGAAGTAATCATCCTCGACGCTGCAATTTTATTGGAAGCCGGTTGGCGCAAGTTTTGCGATGCCGTGGTGATGATCGATGTTCCACCTGAATTGAGATGGCAACGCGTTCAAACGACTCGTGGTTGGTCACGTTCCGAATTTGAATCTCGCGAAGCGAGCCAGATGCCGATTTCGGAAAAGCGTGCTGCTGCGGATTATATAGTAAGAAATGTGGGCACCGAGGATGAAGTCGCCCAGCAGTGTTTGCAAGTGCTGAACAGCATCACGGATGAAACCCTCTGAGAGCCACCTCCCACGATTGTTTCTGACCCGTTTTTGACCCCATTTTGATCTTACGGCTGCTCGCCAAAGTGGCAGCTTGGTGCGTCATACTGCAAAAGACGGCAGCGATATCAGTCAGTCCTGACATCAAAAAACGACCCTTCCCCATAAATTTCCATCGGCCGAAACATATCATCAAGTTGTCATTCGTCGTGGTCTGAAAAACTCCGCAGTGCCAAGATTTGTCACTTCCTGAGCAATTTCGCATCACACACAATTGGGTGAGAAAACCGAATCAGATATCAGATAATCGAAGTCACAATTCTGCATCCGCTCTGCGTCCCACACAACGCAACAACGAGCATATGAGTCCGACACGTCAAGGTACCCCTGGGCATTCTGAGTCCCATTGTTAAAGAGTAATTATCGTGAAGCGCAGCAGTGACACCCCGTCCTTTTCCCCCATCCGTACAGGCGACAGTTCGCCCCTCGGCAATAAGCTGAGCCGGGCCCGGGCAGGACGTTCCGACGCGCCCCCCGCACGAACCTCCGCCGAGGAAAATGTCGACGAAGAACAAGACGGCTTCGGCCCGACGCTCGACACCGAGCAACCCAAGAACCCGCAGCTCAAAGATGCCAGCCTCCCCGCTCCGGAAGAAGAGGATGAGGACGAGTACGAAGAGCTCGGCGACTTGTCGACCGATGAACGCTACGAAGAAATCAAGAAGGGCGAGATTCACATCGCCGAACTGCAACGCATGACGATGCAGCAGTTGCTCGCCCAGGCCCGCAAAGAGCAGCTCACCGACTACACCGGTCTGAAAAAGCAGGACTTGATCTTCAAGATCCTGAAAGAGCGGACCAAGATGAACGGGCTGATGTTCGGCGAAGGGACGCTGGAAATCCTCCCCGACGGCTTCGGTTTCCTCCGCAGCCCCGACTATCACTACCTCCCGTGCCCCGACGACATCTACGTCTCGCCCAGCCAGATTCGCCGCTTCGGCCTGCGAACCGGGGCCACCGTCGCCGGACAGATTCGCCCCCCGAAAGAAAACGAACGCTACTTCGCTCTGTTACGAGTCGAAGCCATCAGTGGCCAGGATCCCAACATCCTGACCGAAAAGGTCTTCTTCGACGACCTGACTCCGCTGCACCCCGAACGTCGGCTGCGACTCTCCGCTCAAGCTGAACAACTCAGCACGCGCATCGTGGATCTCGTCGCGCCGATCGGTATGGGCCAGCGAGCCTTGATCGTGTCGCCGCCCCGTGCCGGTAAGACCATTCTGCTGCAGCAATTGGCCAAGGCTGTGATTCATAATCACCCGGAAGCCTACGTCATCATGCTGTTGATCGACGAGCGTCCGGAAGAAGTGACCGAAATGGAACGGCAGGTGAAGGGGCCGAACTGCGAAGTCATCAGCAGCACCTTTGACGAACCTCCAAGCCGCCACATTCAAGTTTCCGAAATGGTCATCGAGAAGGCCAAGCGCATGGTCGAATACGGCCATGAAGTCGTGATCTTCCTCGACTCTATCACCCGCCTGGCCCGCGCCTGGAATACCGAAGTCCCGCACTCCGGCAAGATCCTGACCGGTGGTGTCGACGCCAATGCCCTGCAGCATCCCAAGCGATTCTTCGGTGCTGCCCGTAACGTCGAAGAAGGGGGCAGTCTCACGATCATCGCGACGGCCCTCGTCGACACTGGCAGCAAGATGGACGAAGTCATCTTCGAGGAATTCAAGGGTACCGGTAACACCGAATTGCATCTCGACCGCCGCATGGTCGAAAAACGCATCTGGCCCGCGATCGACGTGAATCGTTCGGGAACTCGCCGCGAAGAACTCCTGATGGGCGAAGACGAACTCCGCCGCGTCTGGATTCTGCGTCGCGTCCTACACGACATGAACCCGGTCGAGGCCATGGAGTTGCTCGTCAACCGCATGCGTCGTACGAAAACGAACGAAGAATTCCTGATGACCATGAACCTGACGTAAACGAGTCGATTGATGGGTAGCCCGGGTTCTTGAACCTGGGTGAGCGAAGCGAACAAGAGGCTGCGGCTCCTTCGACGTCCATACCCGTGTTGTCGCCACGCTCGCCAGAGGGTGGGCATCCACGTTAAACACCCACGTTCTGGCGAACGTGGCTACATTGTTGTCTTTCAACAGAGCACCCATGCCACAAGTCCTATCAGGCCGCTTGATTGCCGGCAGCGAATCCTACGCCATCGTCGTGGCCAGATTTAACGATCTGATTACCCAGCGACTCCTCGACGGCGCCGTCGACACCCTGTTGCGTCACGGCGTCGGCGACGATCAAATCACAGTCGCCTGGGTCCCCGGCTCGTTCGAAATTCCCCTCGCGGCCGATCGCCTGGCGAAGACCGGCAAGTACGCCGCCATCATCTGCCTAGGAGCCGTGATCCAGGGCCAGACAACTCATCACGAATACATCAACCATCAGGTGGCCGCGGCCATCATGGAACTCAATCATCAGCACGATCTGCCCGTAACCTTCGGTGTCCTCACCTGTCAGTCGATGGAGCAGGCCCTCGACCGAGCCGGCGGCAAAGCCGGCAACAAGGGGCACGAGGCCACCTTGGCGGCGATCGAAATGGTGCAACTCTTGAAATCGATCGGCCCGTCGAAATAATACCCAGCCTCCAGGGTGACGCTTTCCAGACACACTACTGATCTCCGCGCAGGCCGGAGATTTTTTCATTTCACATTTGGTAGGGCGTCGGGCTCCCCCGGTCGGTTATAATGGCCTCAGGGAGAGGTCTCCTCACCCTGACCAAAAACGATTCAGACCATTGAAACATTGACCATCGAATCAATTTCCGGAGCCTCGGCCGGGAAGATTTCGCTAGAAGACAATTGGCTTTCCTTTTATGTCGCGTCGCAGACAAGCCCGGGAAGCCGCTCTCCAAATGCTGTATCAGCAGGATCTGAATCCGGACATGGACTTTCACACGGTCCGAGCCCAGATCAAAGAGCGGTTACCGGATGAAGACCTGAATGAATTCGCCTGGCACCTGTTTATCGGTGCGATGGAACACCGCAAGGAACTCGATTCGAAGATCGAGATCATCGCTCAGAACTGGTCCCTCCGCCGGATGGCCCCGACCGACCGCAACGCGCTGCGGCTGGGGGCGTACGAACTGCTCTACACCCAAACTCCTCCGCGAGTCGTCATCGACGAAGCCCTGGAGCTGGCCAAGCTCTTCGGCTCAGGCCAGTCCGCCCAATTCGTGAACGGAATCCTGGACCGCCTGATCACCCCCGAACGCCGCGAAGCCATGAACCTCCCCGGAGCCCCCCAGGAAGACGCCTGAGATCCTCCGTAGGATAGGCATCCTGCCTGTCCGTTGCCCTTTGTCACATCAAGCGACCAACGCTAAGTCTATTCATCCTGTGATTTCCATTTTGGTTATTGCACACTCTTGGTTCACCGTGTGGTCGCTTCGCGATTGACAGGCAGGATGCCTATCCCACGGAGACCTTGAATGTTCCCAAGAAAAAACCAACTTCACCGATCATGCGGGATGGGTGATAGAACCCCGTGGCGCAGATCAGGGAATCCCATTTGAAGGCTTGTCAAAGGCTACCAATTTGCTAGACTCCTGAAGCCGCACCCGGAGAGGTGACAGAGTGGCCGATTGTGCTAGTCTCGAAAACTAGTGTGGGTGCAAGCTCACCGGGAGTTCGAATCTCCCCCTCTCCGCTAGTATAAAGTCAATAGCTGAAACGGTTTAACGTTACCTGTCGATGGTCGGCAGTGAGGCTGATTTGCGTTGTTCAGTTGTGGTAGTTACTACCACTTTTGCAACCGGAGCAGGCTCACCATGTCAGACGCTTCGCGACCCTCTACGCCCCATATTCCGGGGTATCTCCACCACAAAAGCACCGGGCAAGCCCGCGTCCGCATCAACGGCGAGGACTTCTATCTCGGGCCGTATGGCTCTGAAGCTTCCCGCCGGAAGTACGGCGAGTTGATCGCTCAGCACGCGTCCGGCTTACCTCTCGATCCATTCCAGACTACCGACGATGAAGACGACCCGGGCATCTCTATTGCCGTCCTAGTGCTGGGCTACCAGAAGCACGCGGAGTTGTACTACCGAAAGAATGGCAAAGTCACGGACGAATTCGGCTGCATCCGGTCCGCCCTGGCTCCACTGACCGAGCTCTACGGGACAATCCCCGCGGGCGACTTCGGCCCCCTGGCCCTGAAAGCAGTTCGCCAGAAAATGGTCGACAGCGGCAAAAAATGCCGGCGGTACATCAACATGAGCATCGGCCGCATTCGCCGTTGCTTCCGCTGGGGAGTCGAGAACGAGCTCATTGAACCGGCAGTTCTGCAAAAGCTCGAGGCCATCGCCCCTCTGATGGCCGGTCGCACCGAGGCGAAAGACCACGCCCCCCGGAAGCCGGTACCGCTGGAGAATATCGAACTCGTCAAAACCAAAGTTCCGCAGCGGACCCGGGACATGATTGAGCTCTGGCTGTTGTGCGGCGCCAGGCCCGGCGAACTGGTCAAGTTGACCGCTGCAATGATCGACCGAAGCAAAGACATCTGGGTTGCCAAGCTCGATGATCACAAGACCGTTCACCGCGGGAAGGAACGGACCTTGTACTTTGGTCCCAAGGCTCAACTGATCTTGCGACGGTACATCAAGTCGGATGAGACGCTACGGCTATTTCCGATCCGCCGCGCGACAGCCAGCAATGCGATGAAGCAGGCCTGTACGACACTGGGGATTCCGAGATTCACCGCTCACTGGCTACGCCATACGGCCGCGACCAGGATCCGCGAAGAGTTCGGCCTCGATGCCGTCCAGGTCATCCTTGGACACGCACACGCAAATACCTCAGAGATCTATGCGGCCCTGAACGGCGAGAAGGCGGTTCAAGTCGCTCGCGATGCGGGCTGATCGTCGGGTACGATGTTCTTACGCGGGATAGGCTGATCCCCGAAAAGCGGTTTCCTGACCGCCTTCCCGCGGTCTTTTCGTCTCAGGAGTAGCAACAGGAAGCTGACTGCATGTCATCGCCACTTCTCATTACTCGCTTCATCAAGTCTGCACTTTACGATCAACTGACAAATTATCGGGCTGAATCAATGCAGGCCGGCAACATCTGCTCGACAGGCTACTACCTTCTCGATCGATGCAAAGCCAATTTGGCCAATGGGGGCGTCGCGAGCTCGCGCGACGCGGCATTGCTTTGGCGGTGGAGCGCGAGGCACTGTTCGGCATTGGGACGACTTAGAGGGCGAATTCGTGAACTGAGGGCAGCACATCAATTGGTGATAGTCGCAAATTCCGACCACCTGATTCCAACACTCAAGGCAAAAGCGACTTCCGTAACTTATCACCACTGGAGCCTCGCACGCTCGCGGGACGCCAGCCGTGCGTTCTCGAACACTGTTTGCAAGTTTCTGCACGATAACCCGTTCGACCTCATGGTCAAATGGGGAGTCGCTAAAACTGCTCCAGCTGCTGGGACCTGGCTATCGAGCGAACAAACTGCCGAGTGGAACAAAATAATCGAATCTACATCAGCAGCGTTCAGCCCTTTTTCTCGCGATGATTGGAACGCGGCAAAGTCGAACATCGAAATCGAACACTGGCGATCGGTGGAATATTTCGTGAGAAACCGCGATTGGCTTCTAGAGTCGGAGCCGCGAGTTGCGAGAAGGGGGAAACGCGCTGCAGACCCCGAGATCACTGCAAGAGATACGCAGATATTCGAACTGTGGGAAAAACTCCAATCCCCTCAGAAAGTCTGGATCGAATGGAACCGTTCCCACGGCGATAAAGACCAGATCGAATACAGCACGGCAAAAAAAGTGATCAGCCTTCAACGGCGAAAACGGGAGCAACAGGACGATGCCAAAGGGTGAGTTTGTGACAAATGGTTACTTGTCACTCATCTGTCACCACGACCGAAAATCAATCGCTAACCTTCATTGAGTAATGACGCACACTATCGGGTGATAGTGGCGAGACTCACTGAGGGTTTTTTTATGGCCATCGACATCGATTCCGAAGACCTTATTCCCCTGTCAGAGTTCAATGACAACTGGCCCGGCAAAGGGGTTTCTCCCCAGGCTCTCCACCGATACACGTTCAAGGGTATCAAGGTGCATGGCGTGGATCATCCCGTGAAGTTGGACACGATCCTACTCTCACGCATCCGCTACACCAGTCTGGAAGCCATCAAGCGATTTATCGCGGCTCAGAACCCGACTCAGAAAGCCACGGTCAGCAAGGGCCAGCGGGACAGGGAAACCGCGGCCGCTCTTCACGAACTCGCTCATCGATAGTCTCGACCATCGCTTTATCTACCAACTAGAGCGTTCAAAGAACGCTAACGCCCTTCCAGGCCGGACAGTCTGAAGGGCGTCAACTGATTTCACTGTCTCAGCGTCGTGACGACGTCGGACGAAGGCAATACCCATGATATGCGGCAAGAGGCCCGACATCAACTCTATTGTTGCGGCAGCGCGCGATGTTTCTTGCATCCCCAGGCCCGCACCGGTTCGGTTCACTCATGAACCGACGGCCCCTCTAGCACCCATCATTCATCGCTGTGAGGTGTCGCCATGAGTCGATATCGCAAGATCGACGTACGCATCTGGAACGACGCGAAGTTCCTCAGTCTGTCCCGTGATGCTCAGTTCATTTTCTTGTTCCTGCTGACGCATCCTGGAATGACCGCTTTGGGCGCGATGCGTTCCAGCGTCCCCGGTTTGGCCGCGGAAATCAAGCAGGACTTGGAACCGTTCCGGGAACGGTTCGCGGAACTGATCCGGCACGGTATGGTTGAGTTCGACGAAACGGTTTCATATGTCGGGCTGCCGAACTTCCTCAAGTACAACGGCCCGGACAATCCGAACGCTGTCAAATCATGGTCATCAGCCCTGGATTTGATACCAGAATGCAGGCTCAAGTTGGCACTCCTCACACGTGCTAAAACCTGTGCAGAATCACGCGGGAAGGGTTTTTCGGCCGTTCTGCCGGAACCGTTCCTTGAACCGTTAGCGGAACCGTTCCACGAACCGTTCGACCATGGTTCGCCTAACCAGGAACAGGAACAGGAACAGGAACAGAAG
>JAQGHS010000845.1 GCA_028291605.1 Planctomycetaceae bacterium
GAGAGAACTCGAGTGTCGGTGGAAAGGTATGCATGGGACTGCAGCGAAATGATGAATTCGGAATTGGCGTCGATCGGCGTCTGTTCCTGAGAAACAGCGGACTGGCAGTCGGCGCATTTGCCTTGCCCCAAGTTCTGCAGGCCCGTGCGCAGACGCCCGGTTCGACTCCTGCCAAACAGGTCATTGTCATCTTCCTGCAAGGTGGCCTGTCGCACCTGGATTCCTGGGATCTGAAGCCCGATGCCCCCGCTGAATACCGCGGTGAGTTCCAACCGATCTCGACCAATGTTCCAGGGTTTTCAATCTCCGAACACATGCCGCTGCTGGCTCAGCGGGCCGATCGCTATAGCGTGATTCGCAGCGCCTACCACGGCACCCCCAGTCATGAAGCAGCAATTCACTGGACGTTGACCGGCTACGACTATCCGGGTGCGAATACCACCACGAAAAACCGCAACATCAAACCGTCGATGGGGTCCATTGTCTCCAAAACAAAGGGTCCGAACCGCGCCGGTTTGCCCGCTTATGTGTGTGTACCAGATCGCGGACAATTGGGCGACCGCGTCCGATACGCCGCGGCTAACTATCTTGGTCTCGCTCACGATCCCTTCGAATCCGGAATGCCTCCGGCCAATGCGACCAATCCGTTTCCGACGCCACCCAATCTGAGCCTGGCGAAGGGGACTGACCTGCGACGGCTGGAACATCGCCTCGGGCTGTTGCGCGACTTGGATCACCTGCCGCGGGCTCTCGATGGCAATAGCGCCATGGCCGGTTTGGATGAATTCAACCGCCAGGCGATCGAACTGCTGGCGCACGACGTCACCCGAAATGCCTTCGACATGTCGCAGGAATCAATCGCGGTCCGCCAACGGTACGGTAACACAAGCTTCGCTCAGCGACTGGTTCTCGCCCGTCGTCTGGCCGAAGCGGGCGTCACATTTACGCTCGTGAATTTCGCCAACAACCAGGATTGGGATACACACGTCGGCAATTTTAAATCGTTGAAGGAAACCCGGCTGCCGGAACTCGACCGTGCCGTGTCGGCCCTGCTGGATGACCTTGAAGAACGAGGCTTGCTCGATACCACCATGGTCGCCCTCTTCGGTGAATTTGGCCGCACGCCCAAGATCAACGCCAACGCGGGCCGCGATCATTGGTCCAACGTCTTCTCAGTAATGCTGACCGGCGGCGGACTCAAACGAGGACAGGTCCTCGGCGCCAGTTCGCCGAATGGAGAAATTCCCCAGACCCGCCCTATTCATTTCAACGACATCCTGGCGACGATGTACCACCAGTTGGGCATCCCCGGCGATCGCGTCTTCCACGATCAGTTTGCCCGGCCATTTCCGATTGTGGATGGCGGATTGCTGATTCCGGAATTGCTTTAAAGTGGTTCCAGAATCTCTGTAGCGGAATCTTGTGAGAGTTCCGCCGTAGCCTCCAGACTTTGGGGCGGAACTCTGACAAGATTCCGCTACACCAATCATGGAAACGCTCTAAGTAGGTTTGCAGAAATAACTATGCAGCATTGCGTTGTAGTTTGTCAGAAAACTGTCGTGTGTGTTTGTCATGTTGGAACATAAACCCCATGGCATCACGTTTGCCATTGAGGCTCTCGATCCCTTTGTGAAATGCGGCAACCAGATCGTCAAGGTTTCGATAGAGTACGTTGGCCAACACGGTACGTTTTAAATGTCCCCACAACTGTTCGATGAGGTTCAGACTCGGACTATAAGGAGGCAACCAGTAGACACTGATCTGCTGACGATGTTCTTCCAGAAACGTGCGGACCGCCTGAGTGTGATGAAATCGACCATTGTCACAAACCATTCGGATTCGCCGGCCCTGGTAGGCCAGTAACAATGCCGTCAGGAATACGATGAAGTGTGTACCAGTCTTGGATGAAGCCACCGTATATGTCAACTCTCCCGTTCGATAGTCCACGCCGCCATACACGACTTGCTTCTCGTTCTGTCCGGGAGCGGGCACTTCGGGTTGCTCGCCGCGTCGAGCCCATCAGCGAGTTAAGCTGGGATGACGGTGGATTTCGACTTCACCCTGATAAATTAGGACTTCACCAGCGTTCTTGCGGACCGCTTTTTTTTCAGTACTTCGAGTTCCTGTCGGGCCTTCTCGTAGGCGACCTCATCGCGTTTCCCTGTCATCGTGTGCTTGGGGCGTTGAAACGAATAACCTTGGGCATGCAGTATGCGACGCAATTGACTGGCGCTAAACTTGACCCCCGTCACTTCCCACACATGCTGAACCAGGCGATCGACCGACCAGACGTTGAAACCATATCCCAGATCCTGGGGAGGCGTCTCCACCACCTTGCGGAACACCTTCAGAAAATCTGGATCGGCAGACGAAGTTCTTCCGGGCGGGTGTCCCCGACGCAAGCCATCGACACCTTGCGCCCGATAGCGCTTGCGAATGATATCGACCGTTCCCACACTACAACGCAAATCCTCCGCAATGACAGCCTTCGACTCCCCTGCGGCACTCTTCAATATAATCAAGGCATTCCGAAACTCACTTGCATCCCGCGTCTTAAATCGAAACAGATCTACAGCGTCCCACTCGTCCGATGTCAGCTTCCATGCTGCCATGATGAACTCCTTAGCCAATGCCCAATCAATACATCCTTGAAATGGGGGTATACCTGAAAACCTAAAACTGCTGAAGTTCTTTTGCACTCCTACTTAGTCCCGCAAGTCATAGTCCTTCTTGACCGCCCCCTGCCCGGACTTTACCGTCAGTTTATCGATTGTCGATTTCGTGTTGAATTTCGCTGGCAAAAGCTGCTCTTTCAACTCGATTCCCCCAGGTGATGGCGGGCGATCAAGCGCGCCGCCGGGAAGTTTCGAATCTTGTAACGACACCTTATAGGACAGGACTCTGATCTGGTAGGTACCCGGTATGAGTTCCCATCTCGGTGCGATTGAGTATTTACCATCCTCGATCAGGGCCGATGATGGTGGGGCCTCTGTTCCCGGTTCGGGAAAAAAAGAGATTTCCCCATCCTCAATTGGCTCACCGTTGTAGGTGACATTGCCCGACACGCCAATTCTCTTCGATTCAGTACCGCCGCATCCGACGACAAACAATACGGCAATCGAAACGGACAGGCACTGCTGCCAACGCATATTGTCTCCAGACTGATGATGAGAAGACTGAACTAAAACTCGCCAAGAACCTCACCACCAGCCCGCGTTGTCAGGCCAGTCAATATGGTCTGCGAAAGATTCTGCGAGATGAATCGCACGGCTCCATCCGCCAATAAGAAATGGCAACCACCGACGTGGTAGCTAGCCGGTCCACTAAAGGAATTCCCATCAAACATATTGTGCGAGAAAGGGGGACTTCCATTCGCAGTGGAGCGAAACGGCGCGTTGATGCCATTCTGTGTGCCAATGCCGTCGGCATACGCCATCCAGGCGCAACAATCAAACCGCCCCGGGCCTTGAGAGATAATCTCGCAAAACGCCAAGGTCGAGCTCGTTCCGTCTGTGACGTCGCGAAATCCCACTTTGGAATCGTGATAGATCAGCCCATTCCCGTTATCAATGACGAGGCTCCAGCCGGAAAGTCGTCCAGTTCCGCTGTCCGAAATGGACTCGTAGTGAGTACGTGCCGAATCATTATTCGCATCCGTGGTCGCCGGATTGGTGCCACCAGTCCAGTTCACCCCCTCCGTCACCGGATTGGATGGACACAGCAATCCAGGCAGGATTACTAGTGCCGGGGCACCAAAGTTGGGCGCGGAGTTGAACCCCACCGAAGTATTCATCTGATTGTAAAGATTTGCCTGATCGAAATACGGCAGCAACATGGTCTGAGTACTGTGTCCCAGATAAGTCGTACCGGCTAAAGAATAGCGTCCAGCCGGCAGCACATTAAAGGTGCCGTGGTAGTTGTGCAGTGCCAATCCAAGTTGCTTGAGATTATTCCGGCACTGAGTCCGCCGGGCAGCTTCTCGCGCCTGTTGTACGGCCGGCAGCAGTAAGGCAATTAAGACCGCAATGATGGCGATCACGACGAGCAACTCAATCAACGTGAATCCACGTTTTCGTTGCATTGTGCAGTCCCCCTCTCAGTTACTCTTCAAGAATTGAAGAAGAAGTAGAAATGACGGCTTGGAGATGAAGCCATGCGAGCGCACTGATCTGCATCGAACGAATTTAGATATCAGAATACTCCGCTTTGTTTGACCCGCAAGTTCAATGAGGCAAGAAACACTCAGTTTTTTATTTATTCTGTAAGGTTCCCAAGGCGAAGTTCCCACCGAACCGCAAGCGACATTCGGCGCTCGCTTAGACTACGCGGTTCGACAGGGGCCTCACCCTCCCGTCGACTCGAATCACGAGTTGAGTATGGAATCGGAACTATAAAGTCAGGCAGGTGAGCCTGATGCCGTGAGGCCCCGGGCCATTCGCGATGCGATCAAACTCCCGGTCCAGGGCCTTACGGCACCCGGCTCACCTGGTTTCCGCATGACGACGGTCGACTGATCGATCCACGTTTCAATTGATCAAACACGCCGTACCATTGCGGGGGTAGTAACTTCCATTGACAACGAATGTAATCACAAACCGAGTCGCCCTCCTCACAATCCTGTTGCGATCAGGTGTGGGATTAGCTACGATAGCATCGCATCAGCATCGGTGAATATGTTTTAGCTATTATTCCACCTGCAATGCTTGTCGGAGAATGCAACCATGCACCGAACAGGTTGTGAACGTCACGAACATCCGGCAATCGGTCGTCGCGAACTCTTGCAAGTCGGCGGCCTTGGTCTCCTGGGTACCGGGCTATCTGATCTACTACGGCTAGAATCTCAAGCCGCAGAAGTCGCACGAAGTACCGCGCCACGAGCGAAATCGATAGTTCTGATCTTCCAGTCGGGCGGACCTTCGCAGCACGAAACCTTCGATCCCAAGCCGGAAGCGCCGGCTGAGATTCGCGGTGAATACGGGACGACTCAAACGCGTCTTTCGGGAGTTCGCTTCTGCGAATATCTGCCCAAGCTGTCGTTGCGATCCGATCGCTTTTCGATCGTGCGCACGATGCATCACACAGCAGACCGACAGTTCCGCAACGAGCACAACAGTGCGACTTATCTGCTCCATACAGGAACGACCGAGCTCCCCGATGGAGACACCAACGCCTCAATTACGGCACCGCGTCCGGGACGTATCTCTTGGCCGAACATCGGCTCGATGATCGCCTACGCCGCCCCCACTGATCCGCACGTGGGCTGGCCGGCGGTCGTTGAGATCCCACGTGGGAACCTCATGACATATCCGGGTCGTGAGCCCGGGCTGCTCGGCCCGCGTTACGGAAGATGGGGGGTCGATTTAGCGGCTCCCTGCAATGCCAAGGATGCCGGCGGATCGTGTCCCAACTGCTACAGCCACGACGATCCGAACGATCCCGCCCGCGCTCCCGGTCCCGGGCCGAACGCCTGGTGGAACAACACCAGTTGCCGCAAACCGATATTTCACCTGCCCAATCTCGGATCAGATGGAGTCTCAATACCCCAACTGACAAACCGGACTGAGCTACTGCGTCAATTGGATGGTCTACGACGTGCCGCCGATACCTCGCAAGTCCACGCCGTCTCTACCGCCTGGGACGCTCAACGTGATCAAGCCATGCGCCTGCTGCTGGCGGCTCGGCCCGGCAAACAGAATCCGTTCGATCTCGATCAGGAATCCGACGCCACGCGTGATCTCTACGGCCGGGAAGAATGGGGCCAGGCCTTCCTGGTGGCTCGCCGGCTGGTGGAATCAGGCGTGCGCATGGTGCAGGTCAATCTGCGCGGCTGGGACACACATCAAAACGCCTTCCGCGATCTTAAGGGCAAGCTGCTCCCGTCAATCGACCATTGCCTGAGCGGCTTTCTGGATGACTTGTCCGCACGTGGATTGCTCGACGAGACACTCGTGGTGATGTGCGGCGAGATGGGCCGTACGCCGAAGATTTCACCGATTACAGTCGGAGGCAAAAATGTCTCCGGCGAAATCTTTACACCCGGCCGGCACCACTGGGGCGATGTCTTCCCCTGCTTCTTTGCGGGCGGCGGAATCCAGCCCGGGCGGATCATCGGCACGACAGATTCGCATGGGGGCCTGCCAACATCCGAAGCTTATACGCCGTCCGACCTCGCCGCCACGATCTTCCATTTACTGGGTGTCGGCCCCGATCGCGAGTTTCACGACGCGACAGGACGACCGTACGTGATCTATCGCGGACAGCCGATCCGAGATCTGCTATAGTATCCACTAATACTTTGCCTGACGAGTGCCCATCCTCCGGCTCAACACAGACGCGAACAGCAAACCAAGACCCAGATGACACGCCAATCTCGCCCGGAAATAGCAGCGACGATAATCAGAGCGATTCCGATCATCGCGATCATCGCCTACATCGGCCTCTACTTTGCGTTGGTACAAGCCGGTCCATCGGGGATCAAACTCATTAGTTTGGTCCCCGGAGTTAAACCACGTTCAGTTCCAATCCCCGCATTTTATCGTCACGGAAACTACTTCCCCGCGAATACCTTTTTTGCCCCCATCCATTGGATTGACCGGAGGCTGCGACCCGGTACCTGGAATTTTCCCTGACATCCCGCGATGTCTTTCGTGGCTCCTACTTTTTAGCTGGTGGAATCGCGCGTACGAACTCGATCACATCGGTCATTTGCTGCGGCGTAATATCCTTCTCCAAGCCCTCAGGCATCAGTGAAATGCCGCTCGAAACCAGCTGCTCGATATTCGCCCGCAAGATTACATCTTCCGCTCCATCGGCACGCTTCAAAGTAATACTGGTTGCCGATTCCGAGCCGATGATCCCGTTCAGAATCAAACCCTGATCAGTCACCACGGTATAGGTCGTAAATGACGGCAGCGCCTCGCGATTCGGATCAAGAATGTTCACTAACAGATCGGCGGGCGTCTTGTTCTGAGTCGAAGCCAGATTCGGTCCGACCGGCTTACCAAGATCGCCGACCTGATGGCAGGCCGCACAAATCTTCTGGAACACAGGCTTGCCTCGCGTCGCGTCACCTTGCAATTTCCCGATCGCCTCTTTGTATTCGGCAATGACGTTCGCCCGATTCGAGACGACGTCGCCCCCCACAACTTTCTTCGCGGCATTACGAATGACTTCACTCGGATGATTCAACAGCAATTGCTTCTTGTCTCGCTCAATCTCGCCGGGCTTCACTTTGCCCTCGGCGACTGCCGCCAACAAGATTTGCGCTCGCGGTACTGACCGCACGAGAGCCTCAATCACTTGGAGCCGTACGGTGGGACTAAAGCCGCGCCAAGCCTCGAGTAACACCCCTTCCACGCCGGTTGGATTCAGCACGGACAACGCCCTGACGGCCGCGATTTGCAACGGCGTAGCAGTCTGCGGCGACAGCAATTCACTCAGCACCGGTTGAGCCAGTTGCGGGTCAGCAAATGCCAGCAGCCCGATAGCCGCCTCCCGCTCGGGCAGCGGCAACTTCGCATCAGCGACTTTCTTGGTCGCCGAGTCAAACATGGCAGCCACCGCAGCCTTGGTCTCGGCAGAACTTTCGGCAGACTGCATCAAGACCGCGATCGTCTTTCCGCGCCGCGCTAACCCATCTCCCAACGATTGCAGCAAAGCTTGCTGCTTGGCAGGCGTCAATTCCTGAGTCTGCGTTAATGCCGACAGCACTTGCCCAGAATGTCCCCCTTCCGGAATGGCTCCGGCCACTGCAGCCAACTGGTTCAGCAATGTGCCGGCTGCCGACTGCTCATTGAACTTCTTGTCCGCCAGCAATCTCACGAACAAAGGCCCAGCCTGACCGGCAATGGACGACAGCCATGCCGTGCGCAGATCGGGATCAGCGATATCGCGTTGAGCCAGCTTAGCGAGGCCATCCGCGCCGGCCGGCGACTTGATCTCGCCGAACGTAAATGCCAGTTGCCACCGCACTCGATAAGCGTCATCGTCCGTCATCGACAAGAGCTTCTCAGCCACTGCCGGAGCCTGATTCACAAACGCATCCGATAACTTGATGGCATGTTCACGAACGCCGGGATGCTTGTCATTCAGCGCAACCAGCAGGATGTCGGGAGTCAATGCGCTCAATCCCGAGAGACAGTACAAAGCGTGTAAACGGCCGAGTGGCTGCGTCGAGGACTGGACCACCTTGACCAACGGATCGACCGCCGATTTGTCCTGTCGCTCCCAGATCAGCCGTTGTGCCGTTTCGCGATTCCACGAGTTCAAAGATTCCAGTTCCGCGACCAATTCGACCGACGTCTTACCACCCAGCTTGGGTGGCGTAATGCGTTTCATATTCGGCGACACGAACCGATAGATCCGACCCTTATCATGTCCGCTCTGGAGATCGAGATGCGCCTTGATGTCTTCTGGTATCGATACGGGATGTTCGATCGTCTCGCGGTAGACGTCCATGAAATAAAGCGTGCCGTCGGGAGCATTCACAAAATTCGCCGGGCGGAACCAGTTGTCCGTGGATGACAGGAACTCTTCCGTTTTGTCGGCTCGAGTGGCGACGAACGCGGCGCCTTTGGGTGTCAGAATCTTGCGATGCACGAGGTTTCCGCCGACATCACCGACGAAGGCATTGCCGCGAAACTCTTCGGGATAGGCACTCCCTCGATAAATCGTTACTCCGGTCGCCGACGTAAAGAAGCCGGTCGGATAGAGCTCCGAAGGGGGCGCGTTCTTCGCAAATGCCGGGTCGGCGGCGCGACGGCGAGTTCTCACCAATCGCCACGGTTCGGGATTACTCTTACGAAACACCGGCCCTGCGCCACCTTCGACGGCAATGCTGCGCGTGACACCGGGAACTGGCAGGTAAGGATTCCGCAATAGGTAGTGATGCGGGAACACAATCTCCTGAATGTGATCACTGTTGCTCGACACAAACTGGTTACCCCAATCGTCGGTCGAATAGCCAAATTGCGAGCCCCCCGAAAGAGGTTCCAATGTCTCCTTGACCGGATCGATCCGCAGGATTTGAGCCCCGTTTAAGACCAGCAGATTCTGCTCGCGACGGGTTAGCTTGCCGCCATTCATGCCACCCGCACAGTAGAGATGATTGTCGAGACCCCACTTCAAATTGTTGAGCAGCGCCTGCACGTTTTGACGGCTGAAACCCGAGAAGACGATCTCGCGCACGTCGGCGACTCCATCTCCATCGGTGTCCTTAAAATAATAAATATGAGGTGCCGACGTCACATAGACGCCCCCCTTGTAGCAGGCGACCGACGTCACCCACTGCAACTTGTCGGCAAATACAGTGCTCTTGTCATACTTACCATCAGCATCCGTATCTTCCAGCAACCGTACTACCGCCGCGTCTTTTTTCCCGAGTCCCTCAGGACATTGAGGGCGTGGTTCCGGTGAATACGGATAGTCCCGCATCTCGGCGACATACATCCGACCATTCTCATCGAAGCACGCATCGACCGGATCAAATACATCGGGTTCATGGGCGACCAGTTCGAGCTTGAAACCTTTGGCCAGTTCGAACGTCGGCATCGTCTTGTCGAACGCGACTCCGGGAATCCGCGGTAGTTCCTCCGCGAGTGATTTCTTGGCGGCTGGTTGATCGGCGGCTTGCAACAGAACAAACGAAGAGCCGCAAGACACAGCTAAAACCAATAGTAAGAAATCCCAGCGACAACCCAAAGCCATCCCACTCATCGTTGTTCCTCGTCAAAGTGGATTTTTCTTGCTATTCAATCGGGATTGAAGAGCAGCCGCAGTGATGTCGAGCGCTCGGATCACAAGCCACCAGTTTAACGCCGCCAAGGTATCTTCTCCAGTATGCATCAAATGCTGCTTGAGTGTTCAAGACCTCAGCGATTCACCCAGATGCCGTCGAATCAAGCATCTGTTAACCTGCTTTTTCGGGAACAACCTCAATAGGATAAAGGCGAAACTGCTGCGCTCCCTGTTACATCAAGCGAAATCCGAATCCTCACAGGAACAGACTCATGAATCTCGAAGGGCGCACAGCGTTGGTGACGGGGGCAGGCCGAGGAATCGGGCGCGGTTGCGCAATAGAACTCGCCCGAGCCGGGGCCGACATTGCCATCAACGACCGGCAACCTTCGGCCGATACGGAATCAACCCTGACCGAGATCCGAGCCCTCGGTCGGCAAGCGATCCTCGTTGACGGAGACGCTTTTGAACGGACCTCCTGCGAGGGGATTGTCGCACGCGCGATTGAGGGGTTGGGCAAGATCGACATTCTCGTCAGCAACCCGGCCTTCTCGCGCCGCGGCGACTTTCTCAATTTCGATCCGGCGATCTTCGACAAGGTCCTGCAGGGAACCTTGGTCGCGGGCTTCCACATCAGCCAGCTCGTCGCCCGGCATATGGTCGAGCGCAATCAAGGAGGCAAGATCGTCTTCATCTCCAGCGTCCATGCCCGCATCCCGTATGCCGGCAGCGTCGCCTACAATGCTGGCAAGAGCGGCCTAAACCACATGGCCCAGACGATCGCCGCTGAACTGATCCGCTATCGAATCAACGTCAATGTGATCGAACCGGGATGGATCGATACCCCGGGCGAACACATCGCATTTGGCGATGAAGCGATTAAAGCAGGCGCCGCGATCTTGCCGTGGAAACGCCTGGGGACCCCCGCCGACATCGGCCAGGCAGCCGCATTTCTGTGCTCGCCCGCCGCCGACTATATCACCGGGACATCACTGTTGGTTGACGGTGGGTATGCGTTGCGAGCGGCTTTGCCCGTGCTCGAAGCGAAAACCTAGACATAGGCGTGCTTTTCCCCGCGCCTCCGTGGCCGACGCTGCGCAGTGGAAGCGCAGAATAAATTCAGCAGGTGAGCCCGGTGGCGTAAGCCCCGGGGTAGGGTTGCGAGATGGAGTTCAATTGCGGTCATTACAGTTCGCCGTGCCAACATAGCACGCCGACTTGGCAGCGTAAGTGGCTTCTCTACCCCCGGCCTCACAGCACGGGGCTCACCTGCCTGACCATTTTTGACATCGCACCAAAACGTCGGCGTCAATACCGACGTTTTTGTAACGTCTGCCAAGTCCCTAATCCGGCGTCTCCAGAATCACCGCGACACTCACACCCGACTCCACGCGGGGAAACGTATGCAGCACGATGACCAGGCCACCATATAAGGCGTAGATGACTTCCCTCTTTTTTCCCAGCAGATCCACAACCGTACCCAGTACATCACCCTTCTGAACTCGTTGACCAAGCTTCACTGCCGGATCAAAAAAGCCACCACAAGGCGTCGGGTGATTGAGCTGCATGTGCCCTGATCCTGGGCGACTGTCCTCCACAATCAGAGGCGGCTCGGCAGGCACCGCGACTGGTCCGGGAAGCATTCCAAACTCTGCCATGACGTTGAGACAGCCATGAACGTAGGCATCGACTCCCGCGGGATCAAATCGTCCCCCTCCCAGATATTCTGCATAAATCGCCGGGATATTCGCATCGCGTGCAACAGACAGCGAACGGCCGTTGAGATTGGGATCAGTCCCCCAGATGAGCGGCAGACCAAACGCCCGCGCCATCCGCCGGTGTTTTTCCAGGATCTCCGGGTCGCGATGCAGCGTGTAACCGCTCAATGGCAGCACCACGAGCCGCGTGCCTCCCGTATGCAGATCAATATAGAGATCGGCCGTACGAATTAGCGTAGAAAGCTGGAATGCCTTTTGCTCAGTGACCGTGCCTGTAGCGCGACCGGGGCAAGTTCGCGCCAGATCCAGACCATCATCTGCCGTCCGCTGGCCACGCCGAAACGCCGGCTCGTTGACGCAAGGGACCAGCGTGACACGGCCGCTGAGTTTTGCCGGATCGATCGCAGTCATCAGCCGGCGAGCGGCCGCCATCGGTTCGAACTCATCGCCATGAACGCCCCCGGTGATCAACAGGTGTAAGCCCGCCTGCTGTCCAACGATCGAAGTTGTCACCAGTTGCATATTGGCAGTCGCGGTCTAGTAAGGTATTGTGATTCGTGGGACGGGTCTCCAGGCCCGTCCGTCCAGGCTGGATAAGATCACGGCATCGCGATGAACTTACGGATCAATTGACACGTCGTGACCTTTGTTTCCTTCTGTTTAAAATGAATTTGGAACAGAAGGGCACGAAGCGTAGAGCACGGACGGGCCTGGAGACCCGTCCCACGATACGGTGGAACTACTTCGGAACGGTTAAGGCCGCCAGATCGCGTTTGGTCTGTTCGAGACCATTCTTCACCCAGATCAAATCACAACCCAGGGTTGTCCACAGTGCCCCGCGGTTGATCAGCTCTTGAACGCGAGCAGGAGATCCACCCGTCGTGCCCCAGGCCTTACCATGTCGGTCTGCCGCTTTCTTCAAGACGGCGAGCGCCTCGTCGATCTTCGGATGTTGGAATTGCCCGGGAATCCCGCTCAAGATCGAAAAATCCGCCGGTCCCAGCATGAGTACGTCGACACCTTCCACCGACGCGATCTCATCTGCATGTTCCAGGGCCTTGGGATCTTCAATCTGAATGACATTCCACGTCTCGGCATTGGCCTTCTCGATATATTCAACCATACCCATCGTGCAATACGGCATATCGGCATTGCCCCCATCGAAGCCGCGTGTTCCCAGCGGAGCAAACTTGCTCCAGCGGACCACTTCGCGAGCTTCATCGGCATTGTCGCAACGGGGATACAGAATGCCGTGCGCACCGGCCTCAAGTAACCGAGCCATGCGCATGAATTCGCCCTTGGCTGGCCGGGCCATGATATCGGCGGTCCCCACTCGAGCCGCACGCATCAAATTGCCGGCCGTCTCCACGCTGTAGCCATGATGCTCCAGATCCATCCAGATAAAGTCGACGCCTATCAGACTCGTCAACTCATATACGGAGGGATCGGTCAGGTGCAGTGCAACACCGACAACGGGTTCTTTTTTGGCAAGCTTTTGCTTGACGATACTCGTACGCATGAGGATAACCTTCGAGATTTAGTGAACTAGTCCGTAGGATAGGCATCCTGCCTGTCGGTTTCTGTGTTGGAATGACAGGCAGGATGCCTATCCTACGATAAGAACCGGAAGCTAGCACGTTCCGGCTGATTCTAAAGGGACAACTCAACCGACTTCCAATCGCTGCCAGCGGATGACGTGCAGGCAATCTTCGACACACCAGAAAACCACTAGAACATTGCCATCCGGAAGTTGAACCAGGCTCGGGTATCCGAATTTCAATCCGCTCAGTTCGTCGGAATTGCTGCGGACTCCCATCATTCCCGAAACGGCTCCCTGCCACAAACAGACTTCTTCCAGATTGATCCAGTCGTCCCCCTGAATCTGCACCAGATTAGCCCACAATCCCGGTTTGTCCAGCCGACGGTAAACACAAAGCAGCCGACCATCCGCCAAAGTCAACAATTTGGACGTCTCGCCCAAGATCCCATTTTCTCGCGCAGGTGAGAATGTCTGTCCGTCTTGCGAAATCGCAAAGCGGTTGGGCAGGCTTTTCCCAGTCGATTCCTCGAAAGACCAGACCACGGCCACCAGTCGGCCGTCAGGCAACTGAGTCAGTCCTTGTTCCCACGAGAGGACTCCGCGGTCTGTCTGGTCAAGGACCCGCAGGTACTCGGGCCAGGTCACTCCGCGGTCGCGTGACACAAACGCCACAGCCTGCATTCCATGCGGTGCGTTACCGTTCCAGTCCTTCCAAGTCGAGGTCGGCCACAACCAGCGACCGTCGGCCAATTCAATAATCCGATGACACATTTCGAACGCCGGACCAACCAGCGGTGGTGTGACGATTTGTGGTCCAGCCCAAGTCTGTCCCGAATCATCGCTGCGCAACAAAAAGATATCCGACTCGACATACCCTAAATTCGCTCGGTTGATAAGCCCTTCTTCAGGATCATCCCGGTAGGCACGTATGCCGATCCCGACCAAGGTCCCTCCCGAGACCGCGCCGGTCCGCACCGTGTGCGTCGAACATCGCGTCACCGGGTCGCGAAACAAAGGCAATGGTACGGACCAAGTTTCCCCACCATCGATCGAACGGGAAATGCAGGTGTGATAATCGAAGCTCTCAACCCCCTGCCCCAAATCAAAGGTCGAGACCAATTCTGTCCCGCTCCGACAAACCAACGACGGATGCCAGGCGTGGATCGCCCGGAGATGCGGTTTAGGATTGCGGTACACATTCCCCGCGGCCACGGTCTTGATCATTCCGAAACTCTCTCCGCGTTGATAACTCGATTACTGATCCAATGCCTTCTTCGCCTGAGCCACTTTATCGCGCAAAGCAGCCATCAGGATCCAGGTCGGCTCGCCAATGCAGAGGAATCTCCAGCCATCCTGGACTAAAGCCGCAGCATTCGCGCCGATCATCCAAGTCGCTTTTCCGACTGCATCGCCAGCAGCTCGAATTCTCATCAGAGCTTCGCGGAGAACTGGGGAAGTCATCTCGCCACAAACACCCAGCTCGGCGGACAGATCATAGGGGCCGATCGCCATGGCCGTCGTCAGTTCGTGATTGGCGATGTCCGCCAGATTTTCCAGCCCCACGCGAGTCTCAATCTGCGGCAAAACGATGAAATGGTCTTCGAAATCCTTATGCCACGTCGCCGCGGAAAAAT
>JAQGHS010000018.1 GCA_028291605.1 Planctomycetaceae bacterium
TTCGATTTCGGTGGAGTGCGGAAATATCTGCACTGGTTTGCCAGCAGTGAGGCTCTTAGTGCTCCACGGAGCATTATTCCATTTGGCGACAACAATGATCGGATATTCTGCCAGTTCGCGGTCGGAAACGAAGGGCGGCCAGTCTTCAAGACCGGGCGGCGGGGCAGACATCAGGAGCAGGGGCCAGAAGGCAATCAGGCAGACCGAGGCCAAGAATGATTTCAACATCAGCCCGATTCCTTATGGGGATTGTCCCATACCGACTCTGGACTACGTGTGACACGACACGCGTCGTTATCCGCGTGTCGCGCGTAGCTCGCTGACCGCACCACTCAACAGGAAGGTTAAGCGGTGACAGATTGCTAGTCTATACGAATCTGCACGCTTGCCCCGTGGGCGGTCAGGCCTTCCTTGTCGGCCATCAGGCAGATGTCGGGGGCGGCGGCCTGGAGCGCATTCGCATCGTAGCTGATCACCGACGAGCGTTTCAGAAAATCGTTGGCACACAGGCCGTTGGCAAACCGAGCCGTCCCGCCCGTGGGCAGGACGTGTGACGGACCGGCGTAATAGTCGCCAACGGCGACCGGGGTGTAATGGCCCATGAAGATGGCCCCGGCGTTTTGCACCCTCTTGAGCATGTCCTCGGGATTTGACGTGGAAATATGCAGGTGTTCGGGTGCCAGCAGGTCGCTGAGACGAGCCCCTTCTGCGGCGTCGCGCACCAGGACTAGTGCGCCGTATTGCTCCAGGCTGTCGCGCGCCAGATCCCCACGTTCGAGGCGGCTGAGTTGCTCGCTGAGTGCGGCTTGGACTTGAGCGATCAGCGGTTCGTGCCAAGTGATTAGCACTCCCGAGCCCGGGCTGTGTTCGGCTTGAGAAATCAGGTCGCTGGCGATGAAGTCGGGTCGGGCCGATTCGTCGGCTAAGACGACGACTTCGCTGGGGCCGGCGATGCTGTCGATGTCGACTTCGCCGTAGACGAATCGCTTGGCCAGGGCGACAAACAGGTTTCCCGGTCCCACGATCTTGTCAACGCGTGGCAGGCCCTCGACGCCGTAGGCCATCGCAGCAACGGCCTGAGCTCCACCCAGACGGTAGACTTCGGTGATACCCAGTTCGTGGCAGGCTGCGAGCAAATCGTTGTTGTAACTGCCAAAGGGAGTCGGGGGAGCCACGACGACGATGTCCTGCACTCCCGCCACCTGGGCTGGTACGGCCGTCATCGTCAGCGTGGACGGATAAGCTGCGGCACCGCCCGGAATGCAGATGCCCACGCGCTTGAGAGGCAGGTAACGTTGCCGCAGTTGAACCTCGCCCGTGCCTAAGGGAAAGCGATTGCTGACGCTGCTGACGAGGATGCTCTCCTGGAATGTTCGAATATTGCGGATGATGCGTCGCAGCGTCGTCAGGTATTCCCTTGAGGCTTGGGAATGAGCGGAGCCCAGTTCCTCGGCCGAGACGCGCATGGTCTCGGGAGACAATGTTTTGCGGTCGAGTTGCGTGGTGTAATGCAGGACGGCGGTCAGTCCGTTCTGACGCACATCGCCGCAGATGCGCTCGACAACCGCTTGCGGCGAGAGTGGCTCGCCGAAGAGATCGATAGTTCGCTGGCGACCGGCAGGGGAGACGATGTCTCCGCGCGGACTGAGCTTGTGGCGGAGTTCGGTGAGCAGTCGTTCGGCTTCGGCGCTGTCTTGACGGCAATCGATGGTCGGAATGCGAAGTGGCTGGGTCATGACTTTGATTCTACGTGGTGGTGGGGCAAGCCAGCATCTTGGCAGGTTGCCCGCGCCTTCGCAATTGATCGGATTCTGCCGAACATTATTGATGAGACATTGAAAAAAGTGAATTAGCCACAGAAGGACATAGAAGAAACACAGAAAGAAGAGTTTTTTCTCTCCAATTCTGTGTTTCTTCTATGCCCTTCTGTGGCTCTAATTCTTGGTGAATTCAACCCTTTGTATAGTCTCCACGCATCCAGGCTTACGTGCCCGGGGTTGCGGCTTTCTTTTTCTTGGCCTCGGCCCGTTCGGCGGCTTCGGCGATCACGCCTTCTGGATCGTCATAGAAGGCGTCGCGGCAGCCTGTGCAGCACACCCAGTAATCTTTCCCCTTATGGGAGACCTTCATCGTCCCCTTGCCGCCGGAAACGATACACACGGGCTCACCGGCTCCTTCGATGGCCAAGTTGGTCCCTTCTCGCGTGTAGCCCACTTCGACGACTCGAGAGTAACGTTCGCCGCCAGCGGGTCGCTTTTCGAACAGCACCAGCGTCCGCTTTTCATTGAGCTGCGTCACCGTAATCCGATGGACATAGTCTGTCGCATCAGGTTCAGAGTCGAGCACCAGTTTCTTCTCTTCCAGCTTGCCGGTGTACTCGCGGGTCGTCTTGTCGGGCAGCGTGGCGGTCAGATGGTAAGTTTTCCGCTCGGGATCAAAGGTCAGCCGGGCAGTCTGCAAAGCTTGACCGTCCTTGATCTTATACTGCAGAGCGACGGCATCCTTCTTGATATCCCAGACCCATTCGGCCTTCTCCAGCCAGGCGCCCTTGGTGGAATTCCGGACGGGCTGAGCCGAACCGCGCCAGCCGCCGATGAGCCCATTGAATTCCTCAAGCGCCTGCTGCATCGTCACTTTGGCGGCGGGGGTGAGCGGTTTGGCAGCGGGCTCCTCGGCGATGGCCAGGGCCAACCAGGCCGGAATCGCGGCGACGGCCAGCAATACCCAATAGGAAATCCGCGATTTGTTCCGAAGCATGAGTCGTTCCTTGCCAATCCTCTGCGATTTGCACCACACCATATTCTATCTAACCCTTGACTCAACGCGACGGATCGTTTCGTTTTCAGACCGTTCAAGAGAAATTGCAACTGTCGAATGGCAGCGAAAATAAAAGAGAAGAAGCCACAGAAGGACACGGAAGAAACACAGAAAATGCAGGAATTTCTTATCTGAACTTCTGTGTTTCTTCTGTGTCCTTCTGTGGCTCCGTAATCTTCTTTTACTTTGCTTTTATGGATTTCTAATACCGTGGCAAACTGGTATCAATCGCCGTGGCCCATTCGTCGATGCCGCCCGCCATGCTCTTGACGTTGGCGAACCCCTGTTGCCGTAACCAATTGGTAACTCGGAGGCTGCGTCCGCCGTGATGGCAATGGACGACGATTTCTTTTTGCTTTTGGGCCTCGAGTTCGGCGACGCGATCCTGCATTTCACTCATCGGCAACAGCATCGCTCCGGGAATGTGTACGGTGTCATATTCCGTTTTTTCGCGACAATCGAGCAGCAGGAAGTCGTCTTTCTGGTCGAGTTTGGCTTTGACGCTGCGGCAGTCAATTTCGAGGGGGAGAGCGCTCATGAGATGTTTTCTATTTGATTTATCAACCGGCACGCGCTAGCGTCCGGTTCTTTTCGTGGGATAGGCATCCTGCCTGTCTTTTTTTGTGTTGGACGGACAGGCAGGATGCCTATCCTACGGGGCGATCAGGGGATCAATTTCAGTTTGCCGCTGCAGAATTTGCAGGCGACTTCGATGTTGGTGTACTTCATTCCGATACGCAGTTCTTTGTTGCAATGCGGGCAGTCGCCGTAGTAGCCGTTGAGGACGGTTTTCGGGCTGGCGAGATCAACCACAAAGTTGCCTTCACAGTGCTTGCAACTGACGGTCTCACCGATGTACTTGTTATTGATTCGCAGTTCTTGCTGGCAATGCGGACAGAACAAATACATGCCGCGCGGGGCCATTTCTGCTTTGCAATCCAGTTCCTGCATCGGAATGAACTGTGGGATTTCGACGCTATCCTCTTCCAAATCGGTATTGAGTAGCGTGCGGCAGTTACGGCAATGAACCACTCGCGCAGGCGTATCCTCCCCACACGCGGGGCAGGGGCCACCGGGCCATTCTGGCATTTCTTGAACCTTTGACTGCTGGAATGAGGCCCACTGTTAGGAACCTTCAATCTAACTTGCAGGGACGCGTCTGACAATTTCGAATGGAGGGGAGAATGACGAAATCCGAATGACGAAGGAATGACCAATTTCCCAATGACCAAATGCAGAAAATGGAGAAAGCACTTCAAAGTCCGATAGCAAATCCAGTTATTGCGCCATTTCTCAATTCCTATTCGTGTCATTTGTGTGATTCGTGGTCAAAAATGTCTGGTGTGGATGGACTACGAATCACACAAATGACACGAATAAGTCCTTGGTGAAGCTTGTGACTTCGTAAGCGATCGACGAAGAGCGGTTTTGAGGGCTATTTCTAGAATCGTTGCGAAATTCGACATTCGTCATTGGTCATTCTTTAGACATTCGGGTTTCGTCATTCGTCATTTCCTCCACCGGGTGTTCGAACTTGCTACACTCGTAATAGCAAGGGTATCCTGCAGTCCTCTATAGGTTCCTGCTGAACTCCAGATTAAATCGGTTCACGATGATTGCGTATTTGGTGGTGCGTGAGGGTAATAAATGGCGCGATGTCCATCGGTTGACTCCGGGGCAAGTGATGTCCATTGGACGCGCCCCTGCCAATCGCGTTGTGCTGCGCGATGAAATCGCCAGCCGTCACCACTGTGAAATCTTTCAAAGCGGTCTGCTGTGGACGTTGCGCGATCTCGACAGCCGCAACGGGACGCTCGTCAACGGCAAGCCGGTTGTGGGCGATGTGGGGCTGGAATCGGGCCAGCTCATTCAAATTGGCGATACCTTGCTTGCCTTTACTTACGATCTCCAGGAAACGCTGCCGAAACTCGAAGAAAAAGAAAAGAACACCGCGGGACTGGAAGGGGATACCCATAGCGGAGTCAGGAAGCCAAGCCTCGATACTCCTAAACCCGTGCCCGTGCCGGAAATCATCGAACGCAAGCGGAGTACGCGTTTTGAAGAGGGTGGAGCGAATCTCGAGCTCAATC
>JAQGHS010000029.1 GCA_028291605.1 Planctomycetaceae bacterium
ATGATGCGAACCCCGATAAGAAAATTAAGTACCCCCTGTCGAGCGATCTGCGGGTCACTCCCGAAGCTCAGATGGAACGTGAACTGCAAGAGATGCTCGGCAAACAGAACGACCGCTATCACGGAGAGCCGAAAAAAAAAGCTCGACAGATGGCTTATTCGGGTGAGTAAGACAGATCAAGGAGACTCAGGGTCGTACGCCCGACACCTAGCTTTCTCTGGCAAGCGGCCTCCCTACAAAATCCGCAATTCCCTACAATTCGATCCGCGAGTTGAATCCTCGGTCATGTGACGGAATTCACCATTAGGATCTCGAATGCATTTTTTGTACTTTCTGCTGATCGGATTGTTTGCCGGTTGGATTGCCGGATTGATTCTCAAGGGCCGAGGCTTCGGCATTTTAGGCGACCTTGTCATTGGATGTATCGGCTCGTTCTTCGGCGGCTTTCTGTTTAGTCTGTTGGGAATTCATGCGGCAGGGCTGTTTGGCCAGTTAGTCTGTGCCACGATTGGAGCGATCGCCTTCATCTATCTGGTCCGATTTCTGCGAAACAATCCGCTGTGAAGAGTGCTCTGCAATCCTCCCGAGATCACTCATAAATCATCGACGCCCGCCAAATTCTGACTGGAAAGTTCACTGTGCCGGAAGTTTCGATCATTGTTCCGACTTATCGCGAAGCGGAAAACTTGGGCGTCTTGATTCCGCGGGTGAGTAACGCGTTAAGCGGTGCGGGGATCTCGGCTGAAATCATCGTGGTTGATGACAACAGCCCGGACGGAACTCCCGAAGTCTGCCGGGTTCTGGCGGAATCGTATCCCCTGAAGCTTCTAGTGCGAACGACCGAACGTGGCTTATCCAGCGCCGTGCTGGCCGGAATGAATCTCGCTCAAGGCGACTTGCTGTTAGTGATGGATGCGGACCTGTCCCATCCTCCCGAAAAGATCCCTGAGATTGTCGCCGCGATGCGCGACCCCAAGACCGATTTCGTCATCGGCAGTCGTTATGTTGCGGGTGGTTCGACGGCGGAAGACTGGGGCCTCTTTCGCTGGTTCAACTCGAAGGGGGCGACTCTACTGGCCTGGCCGCTGACGTCGACCAAAGATCCCATGGCAGGGTTCTTTGCGTTGCGACGTGCGGACTATTTGAAGGCGGTCGATCGTCTCGATCCGATTGGTTACAAGATTGGCCTGGAACTACTGGTGAAGTGCGGATGCCGGCGAGTCGCTGAAGTGCCGATTACCTTTCAGGATCGTCTGCATGGCGAGAGCAAGCTGACTCTGAAAGAGCAGCTCAATTACTTGCGTCACTTGCGGCGGTTGTACAACTATCGATTCGGAATTTGGGCTTACCTGGCGCAGTTCATTCTCGTCGGTGCGTCAGGGATGGTTGTCGACTTATCGACATTCGCCTTGTTGCTGCAATTTCTGGATATCCGAGTCGCCCGCGGTCTGGCCATCTGGACGGCGATGACCTGGAACTTTTGGTTGAATCGCACCGTGACGTTCTCGTTCGCAAAGACGGAGCCCTGGTGGCGACAGTATGTCGCATTCTGCGGAAGCTGCTCGGTGGGGGCTCTCGTGAACTGGGGGGCCAGTCTGTGGCTGACTCAATCGCTTCCGTTCTTCGCGGCACACAAATTGACGGCGGCGGCCGTTGGTGTCGTGGCGGGGACCGCGTTCAACTTTATCCTCTGTCGAGTCGTGGTGTTTCAGAAGCGAGCTTGATGGTTGTGAGGAAGTATCCCACAAGATTTTAGGTGAGCCGGGCGGCGTAAGCCCCCGGATTCTTCGATTGTAAGATAGAGTTGAAGATTCCGTGGCCTAACGGGCTGTGGTTCACCAAGACAATATCGGGATGCAACAATCGGTACGGGCGGCGTATTCGGAACATGACTGATAACCCCGCCATTCAGATTGATAACCTCGTCGTCCGCTACGGGCATTTCACGGCGGTCGACGGTCTGAATCTTTCCGTGCAGCCGGGGGAGTTGTTTGGCTTTCTCGGGCCCAATGGAGCGGGCAAATCAACCAGCATCAGAGTGCTGATTGGCGTCTGTCATCCCTCGCAAGGTACGGTTCATGTCGCAGGGTTTTCGATCCCGTCGCAGTTGAGTCGCGTCAAGCCCTTGTTTGGGTATGTCCCCGATTCCGAAAATCATATCGAAGAATTCACGGGGCGCGAGAATCTCGATCTGTTCGCCAAACTGTATGGAGTCGATAAGTTTGCGGTGAATGCGGCATTGAAGCGTCTCGAATTGGAAGAGGCGGCAGATTTGCCCGTTCGGACTTATTCGAAAGGGATGCGCCGCAAGCTTCTCATCGCGCGAGAAATTCTGCACCGGCCCCGGATTCTCTATCTCGACGAACCGACCGCGAATCTGGATGCACATTCCACTGTGGTCGTCCGCCGTCTGTTGCGAGACCTCGCTGCTGATGGCGTTACTGTGTTTCTTACCACGCACGACATGGAAGAGGTCGAAGAGATCTGCGATCGGGTGGCGATTATCGCGAAGGGGAAACTCGTCGATTGTGATACGCCGTCGAACTTTGTACTGCGACATGCCGAGCGCAAGGTGGAAGTCCAGTTTGAGCGGGATTCCGAGTTGCATCGCGAAATCCTCGATCTGGAAATTCCAGCGGAACGTGAGCGTCTGGCCGAAGTCATTCGCACGGAACGTTGTTCGCGTCTGCACACGCAGGAATTTCATTTCGAAGAAGTGTTTGTGAAATTGACCGGGCAGGTGTATGCATGATTTTCCGCCCGGCCATGTTGGGTGTCTTATGGTCCAAAGAGTGGCTGCGTTTGCGCAAACAGCCGACCGCCCTGCTCTTGCTGGGGTTGCTGACCGCGGTTTCGATCTTGATTGCAACCGGTGGACCACAGTTAAAGCGTGCCGGCGTTTCGGCCAAGCTGCCGACCTGCTGGCTGGTTTATGACTCGGACGATGCCTGGGTGACTTATCTCAAGGAACGTATTCCCGAGCATCCGCCGATCAAGATGGTGGCTGCAGCCGAAATGCCGCGGCGCGGAGACGCGTATGTTTACCCCAGCGGCGATTGCGGCATGGAGTTATACACCGCAGGCCACAAGCAACCCCGATTGGTCTTTCGCTATCCCGGCACCCAGCCCAATTTGTTTTTCCCGTACACGCAATGGTTCTGGGGGGAGACCGTCGCATTCATTGGTGAGCAACCAGCGTTCCACCAAGTTGTGGTTCCCATGGGACGCAGCAGTCCTCAAGCCCCCGGAGACGTCCTGAAGCAGACGGCCCTGTCGGACTTGATGACGATTGAAATGGTGGGGAGCCTATTGTTGTATGGCGTCCAGTTTTTCTGTTGTGCTTACCTGTTGATCTCATTGACGAGTCAGGAGCGGGAACGGGGAACAATGCTGGCGCTGGCATTAACGCCGGCCTCGACTGCAGAGATTCTGCTTGCGAAATGCCTGTTTCATGGCAGCTTGTCATTGGCGATGTGCGGAATCATTGTCGCCATCCTGATGCCGGCTGCGCTCATTCAGCCCCTGTTGTGGGTGACGCTGCTGATCTCGGCGATGGGGTTCTTGTCGTTGGGGATCATCCTGTCATCGCTTGCTAAAACGCAGGCGACCGCGGCATTGCTGACATTGTGTTATATGCTGGGCGTGGCGCTGGTATTTCATTTGTCGCGCGGCTGGGCCGGGTTCGCGATGATCCGGGAATTGATGTTCGAGCACCGCGGATTTTTGCTGGTGTATGCGAGCTTGAAATCGGGGGGAAGTGCCCTCGCGTGGATGCGCTTGGGAGGTTTAGCGGTGGTCGTTCTGGGATGGGCGACAGTGGCGACTCAGATTTTCAGGCGATATGGTTGGCGCTGAGGAATGCCGAGTTCAACTAACTACTGCCGTTCTCCTGCAGTTTGCAATCCACCTGCGATCGTACGAAGAAGATCATAAATCTTGTCAGCAACGCACTGGGAGCCGTGAAGCCGATTGAATAGACGAGTGGCACAAGCCACGCAGGAGCAATCGGCGGATCGCCGACAAACGTCGCCTGGGAAATGGATCTCCCAATCAATTGTCCTACCACTAGTTCCAAGAGCAAAACTGGCACCAAGATCCGTAGCCGCACCTGTGTCGAAGAAGCTCCCACCAGCCCACCGCATATCAATAGCAGACAGTAAATCCGAATTGCTCGGTCTTGAAAGTACGGAAGCGCTCCGTCCCAAGGTTGCCGCAATCCATAAAGGTAATAGGGCAGCCACCACGCCAATATTCCGCAGCAGAGCGGCAGCACATAGGCGGGAATAATTGCAATGTTCTTCATGGTATTGAGAGCTGCGCTCAGCTAACTGCCATCGCGTTTCAATCGATTCACGGACGAAGCAAAAATCCGTTGCCGGCGTTCGATCGTCTCGGGAGTCGCCGCTTGGGATTGTTGCAGATCCTCAAAGCTCGCGAGGCACTTGCGACAGCCAATCGTTTCGAGATGAAACCGGACATAGTCAGAATGGCCCGGTTCGAGGGCCTGTAGTAGATAGCTGCCGAGTTCATGCCGTGTTGGACAACTCAACCGGTGACGTCGCCAGACTTCGCCGACGGTCACGGCTCCGTGATCGCGCTCCGATATCAACCCCGAGACTCGCCTTTGCAAATCGGTTCCGTCTCGGAGTTGTTGCTCGATGTCGCTCATACGCTCGGGTGGCAGATCTTCATCCAGCCAGGCAAGGAGTTCTGCATCGGAAATCGGAGTGGATTCGGTCATATCACGATTTCAGTCTACGCCAGTTTCAGCAACGGATGTTCGCGGTCCTTCAACGGGAACGTCACTGGTCCCTGCGTCCGGTGCGATTCGAAGATTGACATGATCATTTCGACGATGGCCCGACCTTCATAGACGCTGCAGAGGGGTTGCCCGTCGGTCTCGATGCATTGAATCAGGTTCTTCACCGCCATGATATTTCCGCCGTCCAGTCCCCCGTCTTTCAAACTCTCAGGTTTTGCGGGTCCATTGGAGGACACGTTTTCCCAGGCAATGCCACTACGCAGCGGTGACCATGTCGGATCGGGTAAAAACTTGACACTCGGCAGAGACCCCGTGACGACTTCCACGATCCCCTTGGATCCGTAAATCTGAATGCCGAAGCGGCTCTTGCCACCACCTTGACCGCGGTGAGATCCGAAGTATCCTGTCGCCCCATTGCTGAGAGTAAACATCGCATTCACCCCGTCGCCGACCAGAGGTCCCAGTCCCTCTTTACCGGGAACGATATCGGCCTTGGTCGCCGGTTTGCCCTCTTTCGTAACGATGGTTGCATAACACGACTTTGCATCGCCGCCGAAGAACCGCATGAGGTCCAGCACGTGCGAACCAAGTACCCAGAGATCCTCGGTGCCGCCGCGCTGATCTTCTTTACCGCGGGCGCGGATTTCGAGGATTTTTCCCAGCTTGTCCTCGGCGATCATTTTTTTGATGACCGGCAGCATCGGGCTGTAGCGCGTCTGATGGGCGAGGGCGAGTTTGACATGCTTGCGCTCGACGGCGGCCACGATCTGGTCGGCCTCAGTCAGGGTCCGGCAGAAGGGCTTTTCCATATAGATATGGCAGCCATGTTCGACGCAGGCCATGACCATGTCGAAGTGTTGATCGATCCACCGCGGGCCGATGGCGACGATTTGCGGCCGAGCTTTGTCCAACATCTCGCGATAATCGGCATACCCGGTCGTCGCACCGGTGAGTGCGACCATCTTGGTCCGGCCGGCCTCATTGTCATCGGCCAGTCCGACAACTTCGACATCCGGGATGTTTTTCCACACGGTCGCGAGTCCGTGCCCGTAATCCCCTTTGCCCGTACTGCCGATAATCCCCACGCGGTACTTCGCCATGTCGAGTCTCCAGTAGGTGAATAGCTCGGATGCAGACCGTGATTGAAAATATTCTACTCGCGCAGGCTCTCCACGCGAAGTCGGTCGGCAAGCCAGGGGACGACTTGAGAAGCCATATAATTGAAGTAGTCCCAACTATGGCCGCCGTGAGAGGTCTCGACATCGCGATCATACGGGATGCCGGTCGATGAGAGTTTGCTGGTCAGTCGGACAAGCGTTTCCATCCCTTCTTTGTCTGCCGGATCGCAGGCGACAAATTGATTTCGCGGCCAGTTGAGGGGATGAATCTGCAGCGTGGCCGTTTCCTGTCGAGCGGCTTCGGCGTTCTCATACATGGCGTCGAGCGGCAGACCCTGACCATACATCATCTGGAAATCGATGATGGGGGACAGTGCAGCGACAACTGGGAATTTCTTGGCGTTACGGTAGGCAATTCGCAGGGCACCCTGCCCTCCCATGCTAACTCCGAACAGCGCGATCTGCGGTGGTTTGAGATCCCAGTTGAGTTCGATCCACGGCAGGACCTCGTCCACGATATGCTGCTCGGGAGTGACGACGGGATCGAACTCAGTGCAGACTCGATTGAGCCACCATGATCTTTGGCCGTGCGGGCAGATGACTCTCAGGCCGTGTTGATCGAACAGGCGTGAATAGGCTGCGTTGCCGTTGAGCGTGATCAGGCCGTGACCGTGTAAGAACAGGACGGCCCCTGGACCATTGGCGTTGGTGGGTTGAAAGACGTCGGCTGTTTTGCCGGCGATGGAAACTGGGCGCCAGATGCCTGGCATAGTTTGGTCCTAATGGATGACCGTGGGACGGGCCTGGAGACCCGTCCCACGATACTTACACAATCTCTTTTAGTGCCGTCAGTAATTGATCGATTTCTGGATCTGTGCCTACGGTGATTCTCAGCCCGCTGACTTCTCCCGTTGAGGAATGAGCGTAATTCGGGAAGACCATGAAACGGACGAGGATCTTGCGTTCCTTCAGGCGTTCGTAGAGCTGTTTGTGCGGGATCGTGGTATGGGTGGTCCAGACAAAGTTCGCCTGGCTCGGGACGACGTCAAAGCCGAGTTTTTGTAAGCCCGCACTCAGTCGCCCGCGAGTGGCTCGGATCTTTGCCGTGTTGGATAGCATCCACTCCTGGTCTTCAATGGCGGCAGTACCACCAGCCAGCGACAGCTTGTCGCAGTTGTAGCTGTCCTTCATCTTGCGCATGCCGGAGATCAAATCGGGATGAGCCAGGGCAAACCCGACTCTCAAGCCGGCGAGGCTGTAGGACTTGCTCAGGCTGCGTGTGACGACGATTTGTTTGCCACGGGCGCTGCGCAGGAGTTCTCCCTTGTGGGGTTGATCGGCGAAGTCGCCGTACGCTTCATCCAGGACGAGTAAACCCTGAGGGGGGACCAGGCTCTCGATATCCTGATCGCTCCACCGATTTCCAGTGGGTGAATTGGGATTCGGTAAGATCACCAGCTTGGCCTTCGCCGCTGCGACTTGAGCCGTCGACATGTCCCAGGACCAGTCGGGTTTCAGATGGAGGCGTTCATGTCGCCCACCCTGCAGATCGACGAGGGTCTCGTAGAGGATATAGCTGGGGTAGGGATAAACAACGAGATCATCGGGGTTGATGAAACACCGCATCAGGATCGTCAGATTCTCGTCGCTGCCGTTGGCGGGCAGGATCCAATCGGGATCGAGTTGAAACAGTTTTCCGACAGCTTCGCGGAACTTGGTGCTCAACGGATCGGGATAGAGATTCAAGCGATCGCGGATGACGCGTTCGAGTGCCTCGAGGACGCGGGGCGACGGCGGATAGGGGTTCTCGTTGGTATTCAGTTTGACCCAGCCAGTGTCCTGGGGTTGCTCACCGGGGACATAGCCGTGAATGGCGTCGACATTGGGACGGAAGAAACTCATGCGGAGGGCTCAAAGGGAGGTAAGAGATTTATGGGGGCAATGAAAGTCGTTGATTGCTCCGCAATCGAAACGCGAGCGCGGTGCACGGCTGAAATACAATCGAACGACGAAGCCTATTCAACCTCGCTACTGCGATTGCGTTATGATCGCGGAGCGATCAACGACTATCTTTGTCCTTATTCCTGACACCACTTGGCATCTTCGGGGTTCGCGATTTCTTGTAGCGGCCACAACGGTTTGCTGATGTGGTCGAACTTTAACCGCGGAAAGTTCGGGGTTGCACAGCCCGGACCGTCGGCGAGCAGTATCGCTTTACAGAACGGTTCGTAGTCGGCCCGGAATCCTGTCGGTGATTTGGCGACGACCATTCCGCAGGTGCGCGGATCCAAGCCAGCGGTCTCATAGAGCATGGGAGTACTTCCAGGGCCTGTGCGTTCCGTCAAGACGATTGAGACGTCGCCCGACTTGATGACGGCGGCTCGGCCCATGTCGATGGGCATTTGCTTTCCGCCATGACCATTGAGAATGAATTTCATCGGCAACAGTCGCTCGACGGTGCCTTGTACGCGGACCGGGTTCGAATACTCGGGGGAGAAGGTGGCTCCAACGTGCAAGTCGAAGTATCCGCCGACACCCGCCTGATAAGCGGCCGCGACGGCGTCGGGGTCGACCACGAAGGTTAGCGCGCCGTGAGGGATGGGCTGTTGCTTCAGGAATTCGCGGAGCAACGCGGTGGAGTCGCCCGGGCAACCGCTGTTGGTCGCGTCGGCTCCGTCACCGATTGCGATGGGATGCACACCGAGAGCCTTTGCTTTGGCGACGACATCCTCGGGCGAGAAGCGTTCGATCTCGCACATGGCGAGGCGTAAACTCCAACATTGATCCGCGAGTTGCTGGACGACCTTGTCGAATTCCGGATCGGGTTTATCGGTGTGCAGCGTAATCGTCCACCCAAGCTTTGGGCAGTCCAGCCATGGCATGACCATATAGAGACCGGCTGACAGCACACGCGGATCGCGTTCCAGGGCCTCCAGTTTGCGATACAGCGGTGCGGGGACACCGGTAAAAGAATTGTGGCTTTCAGCCGGGGTCATCATCGGTATCTTGCGATAATACTTGTGCGGGCGGGTACCCGTTT
>JAQGHS010000048.1 GCA_028291605.1 Planctomycetaceae bacterium
CGTGAGACAGTTCGACCTGATACAACAAGGCCAGCAGCTTGTCCTGGCGTTCGCTCCGCAACCGACGGGCTTTGTCTAAGTGTCCGGCCGCTTCTGAATTGAACACGTCGAGGTTCGGCACACCCAGATAGGGATCCAACTCCACGGCCACGCGAGACACTGCTTCGGCATCTTCAAACGCTTGAGGATTCCCCTTAAAGCCGCGAATCAACAAGGCTCGCACGCGGTCGATTAATTGCTCCATTTTCTCTTCGTCGCGCTGCGTTTGATCCATCAACTTCTTCATGGCTTCCTGCTGCGACAATTGGCGATCCAATGCCGCCCGTTTTTGCTCAAACGTTTCACTCTCATTCTGCAACTGCTGAATGGACGTTTCGACTCGCTTCCGCAGCGCTTGACGCACATCGGCCGAGATATCGGTGGCGGCCACGACCGTATCAAGTTGTCGTTTCAGGATGTCGTACGCATCCGGAAAGCTATCGCGAGCTCCGGCCTGAGCGTCCTGAATCGCGACATTCACATCGATGGTAATCTGCTCTTCACGAACCTTGCGTCGAGCTTCCAAATCTTCGAGCAACGAACCCGATTTCGGATTCGACTTGTCTTCCGTACCAGTCGACTGATCGACGGCGCTCTTGGCCGGCCGTTCTTCAGCGCCAGGTTCCGGAGCGGCCGGGACGGGTTTTGCTTCCCCCTCTGGCTTCTCGTCAGCAGGCGCTTCCGTAGCCTCAGGCTTCTTTTCAGCCGCAGGCTTTTCTTCCGGTTCGGTCTTTTCCGCAGCAGGCTTTTCTTCCGCCGGCTTTTCTTCTGCGGCCGGTTTCTCTTCAGGTGCCGCCTTTTCTTCAGGTTCAGGCTGTGCTTCTTGTTCTTCAGCCTGGGCCAGTACGAGTTGTCGCTTGACGGGCTTCGCCTGCAAGCGACGCGAGGCCGTCAGCAGTGCAGGAGCATCGAGATTATTGGGATCCAGTTCCTGGAGTGTCTTGGCGATGGCTTCAACTTGCTTGAGATTCTTGGCGTTGAGCGATCGAACTCCGGCCTGCGCCAAGACATTCAAATGACCGTCAAAGGCCAGTTGGGCCTGGTTCATCAACTTGCGACCCGCCCAAGGCATCGCCAAGCCCTGCGAGCCTTCGGCCAAGGCCCAAGCCTGACCGACGAATCCCGTCGAGCCCGCTACGGCTTCGCTCGTGATCGACCAGGAATACTCTTTCGATTGACCGTTCAGCGTCCCCGCCAGTTTGACTTGGAGTTTGCTGGTCGTGAGGTCCTTACCCAACAGCACGGTTTCGCGGTCGAACCGAATGGGGGGCAATGATTTAGGATAGTACGTGGCGATCTTCGGAGAGGTCACCATTCGTTCGGGATAGAACACCGGAGCTACCAACGCGCGGGTAATCTCGCGGGCGGTGGCGGAAAGTTCGGCGGGCTGGTCGCTGTTGTCGGCCACCAGCGTGGGTTCGTCGATCACCACTACGCCGCCCGTATGCTGGGCGAGTGTCCCGAGGAGAATCAGATCGATCCGGGGACCAATCGCAAAACTATTCACAGTGACAGTCGCGGTACGCATGTCTGCGAGCAATTTGGCCATCACGGACGACTGAATCAATTGAGCGGTACTGTAACCGTCACCGACGTACAACACCGATCGAGCACGTGTGCCGGAAAAACTTTGCAAGGCAGTTCGCAGGGCCACTTCCATATTGGTGGAACCCAGGGGGACGCGTTCTTCCAGCTTGTCGAACCCGGCTTGCAACTGGCGGCTGCCCACCAGCACAAAACCGTTAGTCAGGCTGGAAGCCGTCACGTCGGCCGCAATCAGTCGCACGCGATCGCCAGCCGGCAACGCGCGACAGACCGCACCGACCATGGCGATCGACCGGCTGCGAAAATCGCCCGATTGGCTGGCCGAGGTATCAATCAGCACGACATGGTCATGAGGAACTGCCGCGATGCTCGGGGCCGCCGGAGCAGGCAGCACCACGGCGGCATAACTGACGCCCTCGGGCGTCTGAAATTGCACCAGCCCCGGGGTAGCCGTGGGCGAAGTCGATTTGACCGGTTCTGCAGCGGACGCCGCAGCGATCAAGAAACCGCTTCCCACCAGAGCTAAACTGAGCCGCCAGCCAGGCATCTTGAAAACTTTCATGTCGCGGACTTCCTCGAATATTGAGGCCATACGTGGGTTGTGTCTGACTGTCGGTGCAATCTGGGGCGCCCAGACCTGTGATTGCAATTTGTCACCGGAACCGGCGAGACTGACAGTCTTCTGCAGAATACCACACCCCAACTAGAAGTGTGAAGCAAATTCTACCGGGGACGAGTCAAATCCAGCCTGCGAAGTTCTGATTTAAGGAACGACCACGACGCACCTATCGGGCAAACTCTGCCGCTTTGGGGGCATCGTGGCAGCGTCGGCCACGTGACGCGGACGGACCTTTGGAGGCCGGGAAATCCCCACCTCCGCGGGTTGGATCGGCATTCCGCAGCAACTTGCTCCGTCGATTCTGACGAGAGCTCCCCAATGCGTGCCAGATCCCGGACGCGGCAACAGTTAGAGAAAGTCAACACGTGACGTAACCGTAATGGTTTACTCCGATTATGCGTACGGGATCGATTTGTCGTAGTCCGTGTTTTGCCATTCCGGAATATCTCACGCAAAGGCGCCAAGGCGCAAAGAAGAAAAAAGAAGAGCGTTTGTTTGCTCGGTGCAGCTTCGGAACTTTGCGCCTTCGCGCCTTTGCGTGAGATTTATTCTTCAATTTGCGGCAGGTACACCGTCCCTCAACCCAACCGGCCAAACTGGCGATCCAACTCCATCCGGCTCAGGGTCAGCGACGTCGGCCGGCCATGCGGGCAGTGGTGGGCATCATCGATCAGATGCCGCTGAGCGAGCAGGCTCTCGATTTCCTCGGGCGTCAGTCGCTGCCCGGCCTTGATCGCTGCCTTGCACGACATCATGTGCAGCAATTCATCCAGGATATCGCGGCGAGTCGGGGCCAGGCCGCTTTCACACAATTGCTGGGCGATGTCCTTAACGAGTTCCGCCAGATTCAGCTTCCGTAACATCACCGGATAGCGGCTCAGCAACACCGTATGTCCGCCGAAATCCGAGATCTCCAGCCCGATCTGGGCCAGGATTGCCGCATGTTCCAACAACACCGACGCTTCCGGGGGACTCAGGTCGATGGCCTCGGGCAGCAGCAACCGCTGCGATTCGACATTTCCTCCCAGCACGCGTTCGCGGAGATGCTCATACATGATCCGTTCATGCAAGGCATGCTGATCGATGACCGTCAAACCCTCATCCGATTCGACGACCAGATAGCAGTCATGAACCTGCATCGCGCGGAAAGCGGGTGGCAAGCCCGAGACTTGAGCGTTCGATTCTGTCAGCGCGGAAGGAGCAGGGGCCGCTATGGGCGGGATATCGGATTGCGATGTTGACTCAACGGTCGGGGGAGCAAATTCTTCGACAACCGCGACTGCCGAAACGTCCGAGTTTTCCCGTCCCGCAACGACCGGCGCCGGTTCGGACCAATTCGTGGTCGCTGGGCGATATGACGGTTGCCCGTTATCGGGGAATGGTTTGAACGGAGCCTGCGATGTCGTCGACCAGGGGATGGACGAACTCCGCGGCGTGCCACCGCTAGGCGCCGGTGAGCTCCCACCGAATTGCGCATCGGCCCAGCTATTCAACTCTTCTCGGAGCGGCAACGGCCGTTGAGGTTCCGGCACCGGTTGCGGCTTAAGTTCCCCGGAGGCTGCCGACGGGACCTTGATCTGACTCTCGAGATTCATCCCCAGAAACTTGGTGCGTAGCGCCGACAACAGCAACCGGAACAACGTCTGGCTGTCTTGAAATCGGACCTCGGACTTCGTCGGGTGGACGTTGACGTCGACTTCGTCCGGGGGCATCTCCAGGAACAGGAACGTGATCGGATAGCGGCCCACCATCAACAGCCCGCGGTAGGCTTCGGTCAAGGCGTGCTGCAGCGAGCGGTCCTGAATCCAGCGTCCGTTGAGAAACAGATATTCCCCTTTGCGCGTCGCCTTACTCTGGCTGGGATGAGCCGCATAGCCCCAGACTCGATAGTTGTTGAGACTTGTTTCCACCCAGATCAACTGATCGGCCAACTGGGCCCCGTAGAACAGTTTTAAACGGTCCAGTAACTTGTCCGTGGCCGGGAGTTCGTAGACCACCTTTTGATTGTGCCGTAGCACCAGGTGCAATCGGGGATTGGCCAGGGCAATTCGCGTAAATTGCTCGCAAATATGGCCCAATTCAGTTCCCGAAGACCGCATGAACTTGCGGCGGACGGGTGTGTTGAAAAAGAGCTGTTTGACTTCAATCGTCGTCCCCAGCGGGCAGCCACATTCGCGCGGCGGGGAAATGACGCCACCGTTGACTTCCAGTTCCATCCCGGCGTCATTGTCGGGCTGACGGCTGCGCAGTCGAAAGTTGCTGACTTCCGCGATCGACGCCAGGGCTTCTCCGCGGAATCCCATCGTTTGCACGCGGAACAGATCATCCGCTTCACTGAGCTTACTGGTCGCATGCGTCGTCACGGCGAGCAACAGATCGTCGGGATGAATCCCTTCGCCGTCGTCGCTGATCCGAATCAGTTCGGCGCCGCCATCGACGATGTCCACTTCGATCCGACTGGCTAACGCATCGACGCTGTTTTCCAGAAGTTCCTTGACCACGCTGGCGGGTCGTTCGATGACTTCACCGGCGGCAATGCGATTGACGACACTCGAACTCAGTTGATTGATGCGGGCCATGCGATGGAAGCGGTATATCGTTGAAAAATTCAAGCGGCAGGGTGATTTCGGGACACGTTCGCAGTCACCACTGGACCGTCGTGGCAGGTCAACTTTGCATGATAACGACTGGTCGCTGTTTGGGCGACTCGCGGAGGGTGTTGGCTGAATTCGAGGCTCTAACAAAGCCCCGCCGAGCTTGTCTCGGTGGATTAGGGCTTCTGCACTACGCTGATACCGAACGTAGTGCAGAAGCCCGGTGACCACCGAGACAAGCTCGGTGGGGTAGAAATGATCGCGTTTCTTAGTCCCCTTGGTCCCATCGAATTGATGGGACTTATGGGAACACGATCATTCAGCATCGGGTTGCGCGACAATTGCCTCAGGCGGGCGCGCCACCGGAACAATCCACGAACGAATCCGTTCGCGATACCGCCGATAGAGGAACGACACCAGCAACAACGCGACTCCCAGGGAGATGAACGCGAAGACCCGGATTACGGTATCCAGATGCCACACATCAAACAGGAAGACTTTTCCCACGGTAATCACCAGCAAACCCAGGGAAAACGCTCGGACCCAGCCCGACTTCCAATAGATGCCGCCGATCAGTGTCAACGTGGCATAGGTCGTCCAGACCAGCGTGATCGCCAGGCTGGTCGCCGTGTGCCAGTCTCGAGAAGTCCCCTGGACGAAGACTTCCAGCGAAAACATCGCCAAGCCCGCCAGGTAGGTCACCATGGCGAACTCCATCCACAGGTTCAGCGTTTTATCGACTCCACTAGTGGTCGCATCGGCGATTTTCCATTTGTGATCTGGTCCGCGATACAGCCGTGCCGAGATCCCCGTCGCGAGGATCGAGACCAGGAAGGCGATAAATCGAGGATTCAGGATCCAGTTTTCCACAGCGAGTCGGAACGCACGATTCGCCAGCACTTCATGCCGATTCACGCTGGCAGTGGAACCCGCTCCCAGGGCGAACAAAGTGAGAATCAAACCGACGAAAACCAGGACCACCAACGAGTCAAAGTCCGCAGACTTGTGACGCACCGACCAGCCCACCAGTCCCACCAGGAACAGGGCAATCCAGATCGCACTGGCGGCGACCAAGGTGCCGACCAGCCAACCGTGCGGGTAACCCCACGCGGTGGTCTCCAGTAAGACCGTCCACAGTCCCAGCACGTAGGCCGCGACGCCCAACTGAGTCCCTTGCCCGGCCCGGCTGGGCTGATCGCTGTCCGCCGCCAGCCTGCGGTAGCACAGGGCTCCCAGGCCGCAGCCCGTAACCGCAGCCAGATAACCGAGGCCTCGCGGATTGATCAACCACCAGTCGATCCCGGTATCAGTCCCTGCGTTCACGTCGGAATTGAGGGTAACCAGGATCCGGATCGTGCTGGGAATCAGGAAGGCACACAGGATCGCGAACGTTGCGGTCACCAGTCGCTCCACCCAGGGAGTGGCACGCTCGACTCGCCAGAGGACGGCCCCTAGCATGAACAGGCTGACCCAACTGGCGCAGGCACTGAGTCGAGTTGGCGGCAACCAGCCATAGTTACCGCTGTAGACCCATGTTTCCAGCAAGACCGTCCAGAGTCCCAGGAAGAACATGCCGCCGGCAAATAACGCCGACAGGTTTTCCGAAGCGAGATCAGGCAACGCCCAATCGCCCGCGGCATTGCGGCGGGGCAGGGCTCCGTAAATGTACGAGACGATCACTCCGGCCAGGATCACCGTCAGGAAACTGATTCCCCGGGGGTTGAGCAACCAGAGTGCCTGGACCCGATTCAATTGAACTAGCGATTCGAGTACCGTGGGTGCCAGTGCTTCCGCGGAATTGATACTAATCAGGCAAGCCAGCACGATCCACAGGGCCCACCCCATGCGTTCGATTCTGTGAGAACCGGTGGCCTCGCTCCAATAGATCGCACCACAGGCAAACGGTGCAGTCCAGATGGTCCAGACGGCAACGATCGTGGCGGGATCCCAGCCGTGGACCTTGCCCCACGCGTATGTTTCCAGCCAGACCATCGCCAGGCTGTTGAGGAACGCGGCCACTGTTAAGACACCCGACAGGCTGACCTCCGCCGTGGGATGCCGTTCTGCCAGTCTGGGGATACGTCGAGCAATCTCGGCCCCCAACAGGCAACCCAATGTCGCGATGATGAATCCGAAGGCTCGTGGATTGTAGAACCACCAATTGCCAATGGTCAGACTGGCGAGTTCGGAGATTCTTTGTGGTGGCACGTTGGACGGAATGGCGAGCGTCGCCAGCGTTTTCAAGGCACTGCAGACGAGGAAAAACTCCATCAGAATCAACGTGGGATAAATTAGCGTCTCAACCCATTGATCTCGACGTGTCACACGCCAGGCGATCGCCCCCTGCATGAACACGGCAACCCAGGTGACGCAAGCGGTGAGCAGCGTCGCCACGAGCCAATCATGGTGAATGGCCCAGACCCGCGTTTCCATCAGGACCAGCCCCAATCCCAGCAGGTACGCACACGAACCAAACCAGCAGGCCAGTTGTTCCGTGGAAAAAGCCTGGTCGGAATGTCCCTCGCGTGATTTCCGAGAGGCTTCCCACTGGTAGATCCAAGCGATCACGGCACTCGCTAGGATCGCAGTCAGCACGCCCATGCCACGCGGATTGAACAGCCACATCGCATGCAGGCGATGCAGCGGAACGAGCTCGCCGCGCAACACCGAAAAGCGGATCGCATCGACAGAAGTGAAAAACAGGAAACCTCCCACCAGCAGGCAGAGTATCCACCCCAGACCTTCCAGGCCTTGAGCCCGAAATGCCTTGCTCCAGAAAATGGTTCCGCACGCGAAGACCGACGTCCAGATCGTCCACGCACTGACGATGGTCGCGGCGTCCCACTTCCAGATGAAGCCCCAGACGAACGTCTCGAGAATGATCATCGTCAGCGCCATGATCGGCACGGCGATGTTGATCCACATTTGCCAGACGTCATTCTGCGGCCAGAGCGCCCGCAGTTCCGGGTCATCCTTCCGCCGGCCCAGTTCCCAGGCCAGGAGTGCGAAGGCGATGACATCCGCCAGGTAGCTCAGTGACCGGCCGTTGATGAGCGACATCCAGCCTTGTGCCGCATCCAGAGGAATTTCCGGCCGGCCGATCAGATGTAACTGGATGCGCACGAATTGCGTCTGAAAATGAACGGGGTCGGCCAGTGTTCCCAGGAAGTAGATCAGCAGGATGCCCTGGACTTTGGCCAGCAACGCCAGACCCGTCCAGAGGAGAGCCTTCTCGCGGAAGTACAAACCGAGTTCGACCAGCAAGACGGCCTGGGTGATCCAGATGATCGTGACATAGTGACCGGTCAACTCGAGCGGTACCGAGATAATCAGGAACGTCGCTGACAGTCCGGCCAACGCCGCGATGACCGATTTTCCCTCGGGATGCCACATCCGGGCGAGGACCGCCATGGCTAGGTAGAACAGCATCATCATCAAGGCAAATTCGCTCTGCCAGTGCTCCAATTGCTGAAAGGTCAGAGCGTATAACGTGGCAAAGTAAGCGGTCGGCGTGGCCATGATCAGGAAGAAGTCGGCCGCTGTGGCCTTACGCCGTCGAATCACATTGTGCCAGACGCTGAGCAGTGCAAACAACGCGAAGAAAGCGGTCATGAAACCTGCGGTTACTAAAAGATGCTGCCCGTCATAGAACTGCCGGTGCCAACTGAACCAGATAATCAGGGTGCCACAGAACGCGACAATCTCCAGCCCCGCCCAGCGGCGAACGCCGGCGATCAACAGTACACCTAAATCGAGCATCAACAGATACGGGAACAACGTCCACAGCGGATCATGGCTGGGCCATAACATGGCCGGCGTCAGGAATCCGCCGAGCATGCCCAGAACGGCAGTCGGCTGCACATTGAAATAGCCCGCGAACGATAACCCCAGTGTGGTAGTGAGGATCATCCCCAGGAACGCGGTCTCGTAGGACAGGACGTTGTACCAGCCAAAGGCGGCGTACAATGACAAGTACAGGACCCCCAGCCCCGAACCCGTCAGACCTTGAGCGAGGAACCGGTATTTGCGAGTCATCGCATAGGCCCCGCCCGCGAAGCAGGCCAGGCCGGTCAAGATCCCGATCAGCACGCGTTCGTTGTTGCCGATCCAGTGGTTTTCGATGGCATATTTGAAGCCGAATCCGGCACCAATAATGACCGCCAGGGCTCCCACCCAGGTCAGCCATTTGCCCGCCAGAATTTCTTCCAGTGTCGAGGGTTCATCTTCGCTGGTCGCCGTCAGCGACTTGTGGGTAACCGGGACGGGCACGGCAGCCGCGACCCGCGCGGGAGCTCGTGTCGGCATCGGAATCGGAGCCGGCTGCGGCTTGGCCACGGGATACGGAGTGGTCTCGGGGTCGACAGGTCTGGCGGGGACGGGAACCGGCGTGGGAACAGCAGGCGGGACAACAGGAATCGAAGGAGGCACGAGCGGAGCTGGCGGCGCGACTTGCTCCACCGGTTTACGCCACTCTTCGCGTCGCTGGTTGTACTGAGGGACGGGCCGGCTGGGCGCCACCGGCGGCTTGAGTCGCGGTTCGGGTTCGACTTCCACAGCGCTGGCCGCAGCAACTGGTGCGCCCATCGGGGGGCTCGTGACGATCGGCGGAATGGGTTCCGGAGAGACCACAGACGGTTTTTCGACGGTCTTTTCCGGCAAGCGTCCGGCCGCCAGCTTGCGCTGCAATTCCTTGACTTGTTTCTCAAGTTCGGTGATACGCGTGTTGAGGCCGTTCACCACGAATGGAGAGACAAAGACCCAAATCGAGTAGCAGATGCCTATTAGTAAAAATATCAGGCCAAACAGCACTTCCATGATGGATCAGCGCCTTTCCACAGCAACAAACGTGACGCATTGCCCACAGATGCTCTCATGCACAGTACGATCTAAAACCTGTTGGCGACAGTGATTTCGGAGAGTTCCCCTCGATTCAGGCGGATTCTCGTAACGAATATCACGCATGTATGCGAGAATTCGTTGCGAATGCCGAAAACCCTTGGCATGATTGGGATTTGACCAAGAGTCTTAGGTGAGCCGGGCGGCGTAAGCCCCCGGATTCTTCGTCGTGGGATAGGCTTCCAGCCTGTCGATCGCGAAGCGACAAAACCGTAATCCAAGGATATGTAGCAGTCAAAGTGGCGATCGTAGGATGAATAGACTTCGGGTTTGTCACTTGAGGTGACAAATGACAGGCTGTAAGCCTATCCCACTAAGAAGAATCCGGGGGCTTACGCCGCCCGGCTCACCTAAAACAAAATAGAGACCGTTCCTTAATGGCAGCCAGTTCTCTCGATCTCCACGAATGCCTGACCCGAGCCCGCCAGGGGGACATTGCCGCGCGAGACCGGCTGTTCGCTGCCTGCCGCAGCTACGTCGGACTAATCGCCCGCGCGACGCTCGAACGCCGCTTGCAGGCCAAGGTGGATGCCTCCGACCTCGTCCAGCAGACCTTGATGGACGCTCACCGAGACTTTTCGCAATTCGCCGGCTCGACTGAACAGGAATGGCTTGCCTGGCTGAGAAAGATCCTGGCGCACAACACAGGCGATGCGTATCGCCATTTCGCGGCCGATAAACGGCAGATCCGGCGTGAGTTTTCCCTCCAGTCACACGCGAACGGTGGCTCTCAGACCGATTCACAAGGACCCGGCTTCGACCCCGCCAGCCCGGGCGATACCCCCAGCCAGATCATTCTCGGGCAGGAGCAGGAACTGGCTGTGGCCGAGGCCATCTCGCAATTGCCCGACGACTACCGCGAAGTTGTCTTCTTGCGGAACGTCCAGCGATTGCCCTTCGATGAGGTCGCGGTCAGAATGGAACGGTCTCGTCCAGCGGTCCAAATGCTGTGGATGCGAGCTCTCCACCGACTCCGAGAAATCCTGGGCGAAGTTGTGCAAGATGAAACCCGTCCCGCCACTTCCTCAGCAGAGCACAGTTGATTCGTTTCCGGCCCCGGAATTGCTCGACGAATTACTGGCTGCGATCGAATCCAATGACCGGACCCGGCAGGCGGAACTGCATCGGCTCCATCCGGAATTGCGGGACTGGAGTGGCTGTCTGGATGCTCTCAACCAGTTCGCCGCGGCCATACCGAGTACTCCCACCGAACCGGAGTCATCGCCGCCCGACTTGGGCCGCTTCGAACTGTTAGAAGAGATTGGCCGAGGCGGGATGGGGGTTGTCTACAAGGCTCGCCAGCTTGATCTGCAGCGGATCGTCGCGGTCAAGATGATCCTGTCCAATCAATTGGCCACGCCCGAAGAAGTCCGCCGCTTCCAGACAGAAGCCCGTGCCGCGGCCGGTTTGCGGCATCGCAATATCGTCGCCATTCATGAAATCGGCGAACGCGATGGCCGGCACTACTTCGTCATGGACTTTGTCGCCGGAGAGAGCCTGGCCACCCGCCTCAGTCGCGGTCCGCTGGCTCCAGATGAGGCGTCACGGTTGCTCGTCAGCATCGCATTGGCGGTTCACCATCTCCACACGCAGGGAATCATTCATCGCGACATCAAGCCGTCGAACATCCTGCTGGATCAGAATGGGGAACCGTTCGTCACCGATTTCGGGCTGGCAAAAATCTTCGACACCGACGGCGGTCAGACGCGCAGCGGCGCGATTGTGGGGACGCCCAGTTACATGTCGCCCGAACAGGCCGCGGGGCGGAACAGCCTGATTTCGCCACGTAGCGATGTCTACAGCTTGGGGGCCATGTTCTATGAGATGCTGACCGGCCGCCCGCCGTTTCGCGAAGAGACTGTGCTGGAAACACTGGTCCAAGTCCTGGAAGGGGAGCCCACGCTGCCGAGCCGGCTCAATCGAGTCATCTCACGCGACCTGGAGCTGATCTGCCTGCGGTGCCTCGATAAGGATGCCTTGAAGAGATACCCGTCCGCGGCAGATTTGGCGGCCGACCTGGAACGATTTCTCCATGGCGAAGCGGTCTCAGCCCGCAGCGGTCTCTTGCCCGCGGTTCGCCGCTGGACGCGACGCCGGCCGGGGCTCGCCTGCCATTGGGGGGCTCAAGGGGCTGCCGCGGTCATCATTCAAATCCATTTCTGGATCGACATCGGTCCCGAGTACTCGGCTCGGCATTGGATCTTGATGGGAATCCTCGGGGCTTGGGCGGGACTCTCTTATCTGTGCCAGTTGTTGCTCGAACGTGAAGGACGTTCACCGCAGGCCCATCTCGCGAATGTCTTGACCGACGTGATACTGCTGACCGTGGCCCTTTCGATTTCCGGTGGCCCCGTGAGTTCGCTGCTGGTGGTCTACCCGTTGTTGATCACGGCGTCAGGTCTGTGGTTTCGAGTCCCCCTCGTCTGGATCACGACCGGTGTCAGCGCCGTGGGCTTTCTCGTGCTGCTGGGCATGAAACCGGAACTGCGAGATCCCTGGCATTACCCGTTGCTCGTCCTGACAGTGCTGACCATGATCGGTGCGGCCACAGCCTATCAAGTTAAACGCGTGCGAGCTTTAAGCCGTTTTTATGACCGCCGTTTGCCGTAGGGCATGTCTTCCGAGAATCTCAGTCCCGAAGGGACGAAAGAACCTAGCCGTGGGCGTGAGCCCACGGT
>JAQGHS010000850.1 GCA_028291605.1 Planctomycetaceae bacterium
AGCGAGTGCATTATTCGCGTCTCAATGGAATGCACTCGCTCGCGCTTCGAGCTTGTATGGCCGCTAGCATCCCGGCAAACGCGTGCATATCATACGCGGATCAAGTCACCTCCTTGCTCTTCAGGATGCTCAACATGCTTCAACGTCGTGATTTCTTACAGGTCTCGCTCGCGGCCGGTGCGGCTTCGGTGTTGCCGACTTTTGCGTTCGGCCAGGACAAACCCAAAAAAGTCAAAATGCTAATGCTCACCCAGAGCGTCGGCTTCAAACATGGTTCGGTGAACCGCCCGGCCGATAAGTTGTCGCCCGCCGAAATCGCTGTCACGCAACTCGGGCAGCAAAGCGAGTTGTTCGACGTGCATTGCACTCAAGATGCCGCCGCCGACTTCACCAAAGAGAATCTGAAGAACTACGATCTGGTCTTCTTCTACACAACCGGCAAGCTGCCCATTAAGGACGCCGATCTGGATTACTTCTTCAAAGAGTGGTTGCCGGCCAAGGGGCATGGGTTCATTGGTGCTCACTCGGCAACCGACACCTACGGCGACTATCAGCCCTATTGGGATATGATCGGTGGGACGTTCGACGGTCACCCGTGGGGTTCGGGCACGACGGTCACCATTACCGTCCACGAACCAAAACATCCGGCCGTCAGCATGTTTGGCGAAGAGTTCCAGATCAAGGATGAAATCTACCAATACAAACACTGGCAGCCCGAAAAGACGCGTGTCCTGATGAGCCTCAACATGGCCAAGTGCCAGCCCAAGGGCGACCGCCACGTTCCCGTGTCTTGGGTGAAGTCCTACGGCGACGGCAAAATCTTCTACACGAACCTCGGCCACAACCCCGAGACCTGGGCGAACAAACTGTTCGTCAAACACCTCGAAGGGGGCATCCGCTGGGTGCTGGGACTCGAATCGGGCGAATCCGCCCCGAATCCCGATTTGTCCAAGGCGGAAGAAGAGAAGGCGAAAGCCGAGAAAGCCAAGAAATAAGTTCAGGCGTCCGTAGGATAGGCATCCTGCCTGTCCATGGCGAAGCGACAATGCGGTGAACGAAAGACAAGCCGCGATCAAAGCGGCAATCGTGAGATGAATGGACTTCGGGTTCGTCACTTGAGGTGACGGATGACAGGCAGGATGCCTATCCCACGACGAAGAATCCGGGGGCTTACGCCGCCCGGCTCACCTGATCGATTTCATAGCGTGCGTTGCTTGATAACGCACACGACCGCAGCGATTCAATTGGTCAGACACAAAGACTTCTCCCACATTCCAGGATGTCATCATGTCGCGTCCCCAGTCGTCGTCGGTCGATCTCGCTCGAATGCCAAACAGAACTCGTCGAGCTGCCGTTTCCACGGGAGTCGTCTGCAGCCTGGTGCTGATTGGGGGGTTAGCCTGGTCTATTCTGGGCTGGCAAACGGCTCCCAACATCGCGCCGGACAAGTTGCTTCCGGCGAAGCCGGTCGCTCTTTATGTGTGGGACGGGTTTCAAGCTCACCAGAAGACGTGGGACGCCACCGCGGCCCAGAAATCTCTGGTCGAATCAGGCCTCACCAAAACAGTGAACCGACTGCTCGACTACGTGGTGGCGGAATCGGGTGAAGAAGCGGCCGTCGTGGCTCAGAAACTGGTCGCCCGACTGTTCGAGCGCGGCTTCTCGATTTCGATTGCGGTCGAAACGATCTCTGGTCGGCCTGCCCCGCAAGTCACTGTCGTGCTGCACGGGTCCGCTGATCTCGCCCCAAAACTGGCGGCGTTGTTGGCCGCACCCTTGCAGGCTGCGAATCCGAAAACCGAAACCATTGGCCGCCGCAAGGTGACACGCATCGCGATTCCGGATGCTGTCGGTTACGAAGTCGGGTGGTGGACCGAAGGTGGCCATCTCGTGATCGCTGGCGGCCAACAAGCCATTGAAGCCGCGATCGAGATCGCTGACGGGAAATCTGCCAACCTGACAACCAATCCTGATATCAAGAAACTGCGGGCGTCGAAGGATTTCGATGTCGCCTCAGTCGGCCTGCTCGACATCAAATCGCTGCTGGCGATCGTGGAAAGCATGGACATTCCCCCCATCCCGGGATCAGACAAACATCCCGTACGAGTTGCCGATGTCCTGCAGGAGACGGGAATCAACAAGGTCGGGTTGCTGCAAGCTCGGTGGGGTTTCAAGGGCGCGGCAATCTGGTCCGAAACCTCGCTCCAGGCCCCGGCCCCGCGGACTGGAATTCCGGCGTTGTTCGATCAGCAGCTGTTGACGATGCAGGACCTGCCACCCTTTCCCAGAGGTTGCGAATATTTCTCCGCCTTCCAGTTCGATGTCTCGAAATTTACTAAGGCGATGCTCAATTGGGCCCAAATGGCGCACGGAGCCTTTGCCCCGGCGGGCACCCCGACCGCTGAGGAACTGCGAGAGAAACTCCAGGCGGAACTGGGATTTGATCTCGTCGACGATGTGCTCGATCCACTGGGAGACACTTTCGCGGGATTCGTCGATCCCGCCGCAAGTGGCATGATCCCAGCCGCGGCCTTCCTGATCGAAGTCGACGATGCCAAGAAACTGCTGAGCGCACTGCAAAAGGTCGAAGCGCTCGGGATGAAACTCGCGGGCGAGAATGCCAAATTTCGTACGAAAGATGTCAACGGCCGCACTCTGCACTCGATTCAGTTCCCCGGGCCCGTCGCATTCATCAGCCCCTCCTGGGTGGTGGATAAGGGCTGGCTGATTATTGGTTCGACATCGCAGACGGTCGAAGCCCACTTGAAGCGCATCGACGGCAAGTTGCCACGCTGGGAGGCGTCGGCAGATGTCACCG
>JAQGHS010000065.1 GCA_028291605.1 Planctomycetaceae bacterium
CTAAGTGCGGCTCTGTTTTGAAGCTGCGGGATTCCAGTTTGCTGGGTAAGACCGGTAAGTGCCCCAAGTGCGAGCACCGGTTTGTGCTGCGCGATCCCGATGAGGTCGAGATGGAGCTTGTGGAAGCTCCCGCCCCGCGGTCGCAGCGCGCCAGTTCCGGCCCGAAAGTTGGTACGGGGGCGCAATGGGTTCCTGATCACGGTCAGGAACCGGAACCGGTCCCGACATTTGGATCTCCGGAAACTGATGCCCTGAATCGGTTGAAGCGCAAGCGACGCAAACGGAGCATGCCGCAAACGATCGCGATGGTGGCGGGATTCGTGATTCTGGGTGTCGGGGGGATCTGGGGTTGGAAGACGTTCTCTCCAGCCTTGGCGAAACTTGAACCGGCGGCTGGCAAGAAAGTTAAGCACCATAAAGCGGCGCCAGTTGAGCACGAGAGTGAACCGTCCGAGACTGACGCTGTCGCCGCAACAGACAAGCCGGTACACGGCGAGTTTGGTCGGCCCACCAAGGGGCAGCCGATTGACCTGTTGTGGATACCGTCGGGTGCCCGCATCGTCATCAGCATGCGTCCGGCGGCGATCTGGAAGGCCGGGGCCCTGGGTGAAGGGGAATTCGTCGCGGGTCTCGGTCCGCTCGGTGCGTGGATGGCCACCACGATGGAACAGTTTCTGATGGCGAAGCCGTCCGAGATTGAAGAGGCACTGATCTGTCTCATTCCGGGTGCGCGCGGTACTCCGCCGGATGTGGCGGCGGTGGTCCATCGGACTGCGGCGTCGAAGTTCAAGAAGTCGGAAATGATCGACAAGTTCGGCGGGCAGGCTGTCGAGACTGGTCCGATGAAGTACTATGCCAACGAAAAGTGGGCGATGGTCTTGCGGCCCGACATGCAGACCTATGCCATTTCACCCGTGGCGATGGCTGCTGAAATGCTGGATGCGTCCGAGTCCCCCAAACCGACTGACGGGGGCATCGAAGAGTTATTGCTGAAGACGGACCGCGACCTGGATTTCACCGTGGCGTGTATCCCGGCCGACTTGAAGATTCATGGCGAATTCCTCGTCCCGCCGAACGCTCAGCCCTTCCTGCAGAACGTCGCCGACTGGATTTCCAGCGATGACGAAGCGGAGGCGGTCGCCTGGTCGTTCCATCTGTCGGACCAGAAGTTCTACACGCAGTTGCTGGCTCGCAATTCGGCCGTGACCAAGGCTCATCAGTTGGCGAAATCGTTCAAGTCTCGTCTGGCGGCGACACCGCGGCGGATTCTGGAAACGATTGAGTTAATGAACCCGCCACAGGCCGGCCCCCGCAAGGTGATCGGTCGTGTGCCCGCGATGTCGAAGGTCGTGCAGTTGGGAACGCATATTGAAACAGGCAACCGGCTGGTCTCCCTGTCTTTCCATGATTCAGAACGAGCGGGCCCCAATCTGGGATTAGGAACACTGCTCGCGTGGGATGAATCGACGCGCACGAATTTCTCAGCGTCACCCGGCGGACCGGTCATGGCGAATGCCGCGGAGAAGAAGCCGCTTAAAGAGCTGTTGCGAACCAAGATCGACGTCGACTTCCGGCGGGCTCCGTTGCAGGATGCATTCAGTTACATTGCCGGTGAAGCCAAGTTCGAGCTGATTATTGACGGCGATGCGCTGAAGTCTGCTGGGTATACGAAGAATATGCCACAGACTTTCAAGGATGACGGCATCACGGCCAGCGCGGCCCTGGGCAAGATTGTCACGGTCGGGAAGTACGACAAAATGTGCTTCGTGATTGATGAAGCGAAGTCGACCGTCACCGTGATGACTCTGCAAAAAGCGGCCGATGCGAAGTTGACCGTCTACGCGATGAAATAATCTCCCAAAGCAACACGCCGGTGCCTTACGATTCGCGGTTCGCCTGATTGTTTTAATAGCTCTAGTAAAACCTGGAATAGTCCCCGTTACGAGTTCGAAGTTCATCAAAGTAAGAAAGAGCTTTAGCCACGGATGAACACAGATTAAACACGGATTTCATGCTCAGATACAGCAAACGGCAATCAACTCCTACGCCTTATCCGTGTTTAATCCGTGTCCATCCGTGGCTAAAAACTCTGGCTTGTTTATCCCCGGATTACGCGGCTGATGCCACTCAGTTTTATTTGCTTCCGCTGCCGTGCTCATCTGAAGGTTCGCGATGAGACCTTTCTGGGATCGACTCTCGATTGCCCCGATTGCGGAACGCCGTTGCTGATTGCCAAATCGGCCGATGGGGAGATCATCAGCCAGGAAGTCCCGGGGGCCACGCCGCCGCCCGCTGGGAAACCGGCCAGTCATAAACCGGCGGCGTCTCGCAAGAAACCCAAATCGCCTGCTCATCAGCCTGAGGAACCCACTCCGTTTGAAGCCTTCCCGGCCGGGGCGAGCGAATCGCGGACTCCGCAGATTGTGGCGTGGATCGTGGCTGGGGTCTGCCTGCTGGCATTGATCCCGTTTCTGCTGCCCACCAGCAAGCCTCACAATCCCGTTGCCGAAATTCCTCAGAAAGTGCCAGAGAAGCCCGTTGAGCCGCCGGCCGTAGTTGAGGCCGTTGTTCCGTCGGTGGAAAAAGTCGCGCCGGCCCCGCTGCCCGAGACGCCTGGCGGCCGACTCGAAGAACTGGGGAAGCTGGTTTTGAAGCAAGCGAAATCGGACGGGCACTTTCCTGCGGGGGCCGTCCCGGCGGCCGGCCTGGTACCATCCCTGCGATGGAGCTGGCTGGCTCAATTGGCAGCTCGTCACGACAACCCGAATGCCCTGCACATCGATTGGAATGAGCGGTGGAATGCTCCTTCGCAGGACCGTTTTGTGCGGCGGTCGATCGCCCGGTTTCAGAATCCGCTCGTGCTCAATAAGGTCAGCGAGGACAAGTATCCGGCCGCACATTTCGTGGGGGTGGCAGGTGTCGGTGCGGATGCACCCACCTTACCTGCCGACCATCCTCGGGCCGGTATCTTCGGTCAGGATCGCCAGACGAAACTGGACCAGATTCGAGACGGTGTCTCGAACACGATGCTGCTTGCGGGAGTGGAAGAGCACTTGGGTTCCTGGGCTGCGGGAACGACCAGCTATCGTTCCTTTACCCATGAGCCGTACATCCACGGCCCGGATGGATTCGGGACCGGCCAGCCGAACAGCATGCTCGTCCTGATGGCCGATGGAAGTGTTCGTGAGATCACTAATAAAACGGATCCGCGCATCGTACGGCGGATGGCGGCGATGAATGATGGTTTTTCCCTGGATCCGCTGGTCGAGGGTGAACCGGAAGATCCCAAGCCGGGAACTGTCCCCGTCCCCGATCCGCGGATGGCGGCTGTGAAGCCGGCTGAAAAGCCACTGCCCCCGCAACCCGGCGCGGCCGTGCCCGTGGTTGCCATTCCCGAGCCGGAAAAGGTGCTCGACATTCCGGCCATGCTCAGTCGGAAGGTCCTCAAGTTCGATCAGTCGAAACCAGCAGCGGCCTTTCAGTTGATCCTGCAGATTGAAGAATTGGCCGGGGTTCGTATCGAATACGACCGACAAAAGCTGGGCGCTGTTGCGAGCCGCTTGGACAAACAGATCACGTTGAAGAAACAGGGTGCTTCGCTGGCCGAGTTGCTGGATGACATCTTGCAGCAGATCGAACTGCAGCGTCAGACGGAGAAGACCTGCATTCGGATTGTGGCACCTGAGAATACCTGATTATCGCTGATCGTTTTCGTGGGATGGGCTTGCGCCTGTCGTTCTTTGACAATTCATGACAGGCTGGAAGCCTATCCCACTGCTGCAAATGCGTTTCGATCGCGTAGCGATCAACGACTATCATGCATGTGGCAAGCGACTCAGGGCTTCATGGCTGCCGGCGAGTACCAGTGTATCGTCGGTCTCGATGACGTCTCCGGGACGCGGGACACTGATGATGCTGATGCGCCGGGTCTCGACGCCGTTCTTGTTCTCAATGATAGGGCGTTTCACCGCGATCAGATTGACGTGGTACTTCGTCCGCAAGCCGAGTTGTTCGAGGCTGCGACCCTGGAATTCTTTGGGGGCGCGGAGTTCAATCAGGCTGTAGCCGTCGGCCAGTTGAATGAACTGATCCATCTGGGGATTCGCCAGCCGCCGTCCTAGCAGGACTCCGGCTTGAGTCTCGGGCTGAATGATTTCATCGGCACCAATCCGCGAGAAGATCTCCGCATGGGTCGCCGTTTGAGCCCGGCAAATCACCCGCGGAATGCCGAGCTTCTTCACGAGGACTGTGGTCAAGATGGCGGCTTCGAAGTTCTCACCAATGGCGATGACGCAGATGTCGACGTCTTCAATCTTCTGGCTGAGCAAGGCATCCAGATCGGTCGAGTCGAGTCGTACGGCGACGTCCACGTCGTCTTTCAGTTCGTCGACAAGATGCGAATTGCGATCGATCGCCACAACCTGCACGCCCGCCGAGGCCAGTTCCACAGCTAAGGTCCGACCGAACCGCCCTAATCCGATGACAGCAACTTTATGCACAATGAACGCCTTAATCCGAGTGACTGTATCACCAACCGGAACGCCCTATCCTACGGTCCAAACCGTGGGCTAGTGCCCAGCGGCGGATTTCGTCTGACGCGCTATCCCAGCGTAATCTTCTCCGACGGGTACTGATATCTCGCTCCCACGGTCCGGCCGCCAACGGCCACGAAGAGGGTCAAGGGACCCACTCGTCCCATAAACATGGTGACGATGATCACGAACAGCGATGGCTGCGACAGATTGGCCGAAATTCCCGTGGAGAGTCCCACTGTCCCAAACGCACTGGTCGTTTCGAACAAGTGGTCCAGAAACAACTCGCCCCGATGTTCGAACACGGTCAATAGTAACGTGGACATGACCACGACGATCAGGCCTGATCCAATAATCAAGGAGGCCCGCTTCACCGTGGCCTCGGCAATCGTTCGTCCCCAGATTTCGACTTGATCGCGCCCGCGTAACACCGACAGAAAAGCCAGCACGGCCACGGCGACGCTCGCCGTTTTAACACCACCGCCGGTTGATACGGGCGAGGCTCCGATAAACATCAGAATGATGAGCAGCAGTTTGGAGGCGGGTTGCAGGGCGCCGATATCCACTGTGTTGAAGCCGGCGGTCCGGGCAATCGTCGATTGGAACCACGCCGCGGACATCGCTTCGGCGGGGTGCAGTTTTCCGATCGCACCGCCGCGATCCAGGATCAACAGACCCACCGTGCCTCCGATCAACAAGATTGAAGTCGTCAGGAGCACGATCGCAGCGTTCAATCCCAGCTTCGCTCGAGGTCTTGGCCCACGCACAAAACTGGTCGCGGTGCGCCAGTTGCGGAATCGGGTTCGGACATAGAAGACCGTGTCGTGCAGCACGCCGAATCCCAGTCCGCCAACGATCACCAGTCCGGCAATGACGCCCCACACTTGCCAATAGTGACCGTAGCCGACGAAGTTGGCATTCTTGGGCATCAACGCAAATCCGGCGTTACAAAACGCCGCCACCGAATGGAACACGCAATAGAACACCCGGTCGCCAAACGGCAATTCAGGCCAGACATTCCACAGCAAGATGGCTCCGACAAACTCGGCCACAAATGTGAAAACCAGAATGCTGACCACCATCCGCTGCACACTGGCGACTCGATCCGATTCGAACAGCTCCTGGAACATGGCTCCTTCGCCCATCTGCATGGCGCGTCCGGAAAACAGGGCCACGAACCCGCCAAACGTCATGATGCCCAATCCGCCAATCTGGATCAGGCACAGGATGATGACCTGTCCCGTGCGACTCCAATAGAGTCCCGTATCCACAATTACCAGTCCTGTCACGCAGCAGGCACTGGTGGATGTATAGAGGGCCGTCATCCACGTGGAAATGTGAGTCTGAACTTCCGCCCCCGGCACTCGTGACGCCGGCAGCCATAACAGCGCCGCGCCGACGAGATCCAGAAAGACGAATGACAACACCAGAATCAGCGCGGGACTCCAGCCGAGCACATGCAGATTGCGGACGGCTTCAGAGCCCCCCAACACCATCCGCGCCAGCATCATGATCTCGGACCAGCGTACGGCCAGAGTCCATCGTGCTCCCCAAAAAAGAGAGACATCGGTTGTCCATGGAGACAGGAGCAGGATCACCGCCAATCCGATCACCCAGGTCAGATAAACGGCCGCAATCGAACGTTGCTCGAGGCGATACTGACCTTTGTTGCGGGACAGCCGATAACGAATGATCGTGCTGAAACCGAGCCAGATCAGGCCACCCACCACGGCAGTCGTGATTTGCGAGACCTGGCTCTCAGTGAGTGTGGGGAATCCCCAATGAATGGCAATCGCGATCGCACACAGGATCTGAATCCCGCGTTCGACCCATTCCAGCCGGCGTGTCCAAACGGCACGTGGCGTGAATTGTTCTGACAGGGGATCCCGCCGCGTGGCGTCGTTCATCTGCTGCTTTAACTTAAGGTGAAACATCCAACCGGAAGTCGCCACGGTCGCCAGGCCGTGGGTTGTGCGGACCCGATTGCCATCCGCCCCAGGCTCTGGCGAGCGTGGATATGCTCCCAGTCGGGCACTCCCGCAATTTAAGAACCTGACTCAGAGAGTCAGGCTACGAAGTTGGCGAGACTTCGATATTATAGTGATTGATGATGTCTTGAAGGGAGTCTCACCAGATGCCACGCGATTTCGCCACCGAAAGTTTGATCCACGATCCCATCCACGGGTACGTACCCTTTATTGCGCGCCATGGCCTGCCGGCCGGCGAAATCTCCGAACAGGAGATCATCGATAATCCCTGGGTGCAGCGGATGCGGCAGATTCACCAGTTGCAAACCGCGTGGTGGGTCTTTCCCTCAGCGGAGCATACCCGCTTCCAGCATGTCCTGGGGGTGATGCATATCGCTTCGCAGGCGATTCATCAGTGGTATGACACGCTGTGCGAATCCAGCCGCAATGTCCCCTCGCTACCGTATGTCGAGAGTCTGGTGCGGCTGGCCGCCCTCTTGCACGACGTGGGACACGGCCCGTTCGGCCATTTCTTCGATGACCACCATCTCGATCAGTGGGGAATCACACACGAGGATGTGGGGTCTGCGATCATCGAACGCGAGTTGGGCGATTTGCTGAGCCGCGTCCGCCGGAATCCTCATGGCAGACTGCAGCCGCTCGAACAGATTGATCCCCAGCAGATCGGCTGGCTGATTCGCCGCCCGAGATCCACCGAGCACGCCAACGACGGCCACCCCGACTGGCTCCGCAAGTTGCGAGCCCTCTTCAGCGGGATCTACACCGTTGACAACATGGACTTCGTGCTGCGTGATGCCTACATGTCGGGCTATAACACCAAGGCGTTTGATCTCTCGCGACTGCTGCATTACACGTTCTTCAGCGAGCAGGGTCTCACGATCCATTCGCGCGGCCTGCCGGCATTGACGAACTTCATCGAAATGCGGGCCAACTTGTTCCGCACGATCTATTTTCACCGCACGGTGCGGGCACTTGACCTGGCGTTGGTCGATGTCTTTCCGCAGACGATGCAGCATCTGTTTCCGGGGAATCCACTGGACGATCTGGCCAGCTATCAGCGCTTTCACGAGGCGTCATTCCTGGTCGATGTGCAGCGTTGGCCGATCAGCGAGGATCCCGAATTGAAGGCCCTGGGAATGCAGTGGCAGGCGATTCTGTGCCGCGAATTCCTCTGGCGGATGGCATTTGAGCGAACATTCTATTTTACTGCGGGGATGAACGAACAGACGTCAATATTCTCGGAGCCGGAACTCGTTCAGAAGCGCTTGCGAAGTCAGCTCCCCATCGCAATCCGCGACATTCCGTTGAAGATCGACATCGCCCGGCACTACCACCGTCCCGCGCGTCGCGCCGCGTCGGGAGGCCAGAACTTTGATCTCGACCCCGCCGAAGCCGGACCGCGTGAGCTCGCGGACTATGAAACCTTCCGTTCGCTGCCGCTGAGTTTTTCCATCGTGCGGGTCTACGCCTTGTCTCACGAGCACGATGCCGCCATCGGCCGGGCATTGCAGACCGTGTTAGGTGCGGTGTCGGACGCGAAGACGAATATGTAACGCAGAAGAGATCGATCTGAATTAGGCGAGCGTCCGGCGTAAGCCGGATGGTTGTTAGCGACTTTCGGCGACATTCAGGTGGATTCAAACTTTGATATTGGGGGCCAGTGGCACTCAAGCAATGAGTCTATGATTCATTTGGCTCGCACGTTTAAGTGACGTGGAATGGTTGATACAAGTCGCTAACAACCATCCGGCTTACGCCGGACGCTCGCCTGAATCATCCTGATTCGGAGGTGCCGATCGCCACTGCGATCCCAGTCTTTGCCGATTGCAGTACCGCCTGTGTGAACTGAAACACCGGCCGGGCACAATCCGCCGGAGCGATATTCGGTGCGGCATCTAGCAGGCAATCCAGGAACGCCGAGATCGGGTTGGATTCCGGTTCCAGATCGGTGATCGGTTCCGTGACGTTACCGCGGCTGATCAAGATCTGGTTGTCGTAGAGCTTAAAGTCTGCACGCTCGCAGATGATGTGCAGGTACTCGGCGAAATGGTGGGCATTGCCGAGGAATGTCATGCCGAGCGGTACGCCACCGGTCAGCTTGGCTGACACCGTCGTGATGATTTCCACTTGTCGCTGGCTCTGGCTGCTATGAGCAAACACTTCTTCCGGACGCAGGCCGGTGATAAAGAAAATAATGTCCAGCTTGTGGCTGCCGGCATCACCAATGTACCCGCCCGGGTTCTGGCGAGGATCATTTCGCCACGTATCGGGTAACGCTTGCAGTTGTTCCCAATGTTCGCAATTGTGCGACGACACGGCGAGCACCCGGCCCCAACGTCCCGACTGCACTTCACGGCGCAGCGTGCGATAGGCTGATTGCCCGCGCCGCTGATAAGCCACCGACAACAGGGGGCCGCCTGCTTCGGCGTCGGCAATGAGTTGCTCGATCCGTTCACGCGTTTCGGCCAGTGGTTTTTCGCAGAGCACCGGCCAGCCCCGTTCGCGACACGCTCGGACTTGTTCGAAATGCAGATGGGTCGGCGTGGAGATCACAACGGCGTCGATATCTGTGCGAGTCAGCACATCTTCGAAGGTGGGACTGATATGGGCCGCGGGGGCAAATTCCGTCCGCATCCGCGCCGCTGCTTCAAGATTTGGATCAAACAGGACGCTCCAACGGGCTCGGCCATCGGCTTGAACCCGTTGTGCATGGAGACGTGAGATCTGGCCGCAGCCTACCAGCGCCAGTCGAACCTGATCAGACGCGGACATCGAGCCCTCAGCGATTTCAAGTAAGGAAATTCGGAGTTTTTAGCCACTGATTAACACGGATGAAACACGGATTGAATCATCGTGTGCCAAGGTTCAATTGCAATGCTGATCTACTACATGAGAAGCGTACCAATCGCGTTTGGAGCCTCCGCTATATGGTGTATGAATTCGTGTTTGACTCCGCCTAAGTCGCAGCTATAATATAGCTGCAGCAGTTGTGCGACCAATTGAAGGGTTCGGCAGGAGACTCACCCTTCCATCGAGCAGACTCTGCAAAAGACTAACCTTTATGTGCTTGATGGCACATGCGGCAATTCGCCGCACTTTTGAGTCGGTCGGTGGCGCCTGGTTCGCCTTTGGCTGCGGCTTGGGCCGCTTCCCAAAGTTCTGTGGTCTTCTCGTTCCAACTCTTTGCGTCCCCGTGCGGAGCTTTGATGAGATGCAGTTTCTCGAATAATTTTACAAGTTTCTCGGCATCAGCGGGAGAAGCTTCGCCGTTGGCCAGCTTTTTCCATTGGCCTTTTTTCATGGTCGCGTTCATGATGTCCACGACTGTGTGCGGTGAATCCTTTTGATCTTCAGCCTGAGACAATCCCCAAGGCAAAGCCACCACGCCGACACCCAACAGAACTGTAATCTTCCAAGCTTTGAATGACATGTCTAAAACTCCTTAATTTACAACTCGCAATTCGCTGGCACTGGAAACAAATTGGCCGCTGCGTTCGTCAAGTCAGACTGTGAAAGACAGAGGAGAAATGAGCCCGCTGTCATCAGGGACCCCCAGGTTCCGCTGCCCAATCTCTGGGTTCAGAGCGTTACGGTTATCCGGTTTGCCATGATCACTTCCACTGCGGCCGACGGAGGAAAACTATGTTCGCACCCCAGTCTCTCGTCTTCGGTAGCATTAGGTGTGCCAGTCGTTTAAACGGTCACTGCGCTCCAGAAGCGGAACTCGGGTTACTCAAGTCAGTCTTGCAATCAGCTGCCCAGATGCGGTCTTCGCGTCGCGAATGATTGACATTTTCCCGCTGCAGAGACTTGTAAATCTGTCAAAAACCGTCTCAGCTAGATCGTTCTGAGGACGACAATTCCCGTTCTTACAATTTCAGGTCGACTCGAAATTACGACTCCGCCACTGGGCTGTAACTCCCTACCGATCATGCCGCCTTTACCAAACCTGACATTCCGCACGCACCTTTCTGGAATGCCCAACGGGTGGGTCGGCGTCTGGGTGCTCATTGTGGCCATACTGTGCGTCGCGACCTGCCAAGCCGGACCTCCAATGACGGGAGCGACCGCTCCGCAATTGGAGCCGCTAGACAAACTGCTGACCTCATTTGTCGGGGATCACAAAATCCCTGGCGCTGCTTTGGCCGTCAGTCGTAAAGGAAAGCTCGTGTATGCGCGAGGCTGCGGATTTGCTGATGTCAGCAAGCAAGAGGTGGTGGAACCGGCATCCTTGTTTCGAATCGCAAGCCTCAGTAAACCCATCACGGCAGTGGCTGTCCTGCAATTGATGGAGCGCGGCAAGCTGAAGCTGGAAGACCCGATTCTCCAGCACTTATCGGTATTGGTACCGATGTCCGAGGCTGATCGACAAGCTCATCCCTGGCAGAAGATTACGATTCGACATTGCCTCCATCACACGGGAGGCTGGGATAGCAAAGCCAGCTTCGATCCGATGTTTCGGCCGATCCTGATCGCCGAGGCACTGCAGATTCCGTCCCCGCCTGCCGCCATTAACATCATTCGGTTCATGTCCACCAAACCGATCGACTTTCCGGTCGGAGATCGCTATGCCTACTCGAACTTCGGGTACAGTATTCTGGGGCGGATCATCGAACAGGCATCCGGTCAAACCTATGAGCAATACGTGCAAGAACACGTCCTGAGGCCAGTGGGCGTGAAGTCAGCCCGGCTGGGAAAGACCCTGTTGAAGGACTGCACCCCGGGCGAGGTCCTGTATTACGATGCGGACAAGACTGGTCCCTCCGTCTTCGCGGAGACTCTCAAGCAAAAAGTGCCTACTCCGTATGGTGTGTGGTGCCTGGAATCCATGGACGCCAATGGAGGCTGGGTGTTCTCGGCCGTGGACCTTGTCCGATTTGCGACCGGACTGGACGAATCGAGCCAGAAGCCGTTACTGCAACCGGCCACTCGCAAACTGGTGCTCAGTTGCCGCCCGGCCGGCCCTGCGGGATTCGAAGCCAATGGCAAACCGAAACCGTCTTTCTACGGATTCGGCTGGAATACTCGGCCGCTTCAGGCGCCTGATCACGCCCATCTCTGGCACCACGGGGCGCTCGACGGTGTCTCCACGTTAATGGTTCATCGCGACGACGATTTCGACTGGGTGATCCTGTTTAATACACGCGACAAGGTTGATGGAAAACTCCCTTCGTCGGCGATCGACATTCCAATTCACAAAACAGTGGACTCGATCAAGATTTGGCCGGAGACCGATTTGTTTTCCACGTTTGAGCAGCCAGCACGCTCATTGCGGGTAGCGGAATCTCGTAAGAGTTCCGCCCTTGGAGTCGAGAGACTATCACGGAACTCTTACGAGATTCCGCTACAAGTTTCGAAACCCCACCAGACTTGTAAATCGGTCGAAAACCGACTTAGCTAATCCAACCAGAACAATCGCTTTCCACTTTTATCAAACCCGAATCGAGCCACGGCCATGTCTACCAAGCTCTACCGGTGGATCACAGTCACTGGGTTTCTGACGGCTCTGATCTGCACCGCGACTTGTTATGCCGATCCTCCATTGACTGGCACGGCCGTTCCCGAATTGGTCGCTTTTGATCGACTGCTCACGGCGTATGTGAATGGGACTTCGATCCCCGGCGCTTCGTTCGCCGTCACGCGTCGTGGGAAATTGGTCTACGCCCGGGGCTGCGGCTTCGCGGACCTCGGAAAAAAAGAGGAGGTTCAACCCGATTCGCTCTTTCGCACGGCCAGCAATTCCAAACCGATCACCGCGGCTGCCATCCTGAAGTTGATGGAGCAGGGCAAGCTCGAATTGGACGATCCGATCTTGAAGCACCTCGCGGATGTCGTACCGGGGGGCAAGCGGAAAAACCATCCCTGGAGCAAGATCACCATCCGACACTGTCTGCAGCACACAGGTGGGTGGGACGTCGTCAAAGCCAAGTTCGATCCGATGTTTCGCTCTGTTCAAATTGCAGAGGCCCTGAAGGTACCCCCGCCTGCTTCGGCGAAACACGTCATTCGGTTTATGGGCACGCGAAAGCCGGATTTTGCGGCGGGAGACCGTTACGCATACTCCAACTTCGGCTACGTCCTTCTAGGCCGAATTATCGAGGAGGCGTCGGGTCAACCCTATGAGAAATATGTGCAGGAACACGTTTTCGAGCCGATCGGAATCAAAACAGCCAGGCTGGCAAAAACACTTTTGCCGGGTCGCGCGCCGGGCGAAGTTCGGTATTACGATGGAGACAAGCGGGGGCGGTCCGTCTTCGCGCTGAATCTTAACGAAAGTGTCCCGACCCCCTACGGAGTCTGGTGCATCGAAGCGATGGATGCGAATGGAGGCTGGCTGTTGTCGGCTCCGAATCTCGCCCGCTTTATGGCGGCCCTGGATGCCTCCGCTCAGACACCATTGCTGCAGCCGGCCACCCGAAAGCTGTTCCTGAACAGCCGCCCGACCGGTTCGGCAGGATTCGAATCGGACGGAAAGCCGAAGCCGAATTTCTATGGATACGGTTGGCGAGTCCAGCTACTGCAGGGGACTGACCGCGCCCATTATTGGCACGAGGCCTCTTTCGACGGGGTCTCCGGGCTGATGGTCCACCGCGATGACGAGGTCAACTGGGTCATCATGTTCAATTCCACTCAACTCTTTGACAACAAGTTACCAGCCGCCGCAATTGACGACCCGATCCACGCAACGATGAACTCCATCAAGGCGTGGCCAGAGATCGACTTGTTTTCGACGATTAAATGAGTCTACAGCGGTTTTACCAATCGAC
>JAQGHS010000853.1 GCA_028291605.1 Planctomycetaceae bacterium
TTTCGGAGCCAGCTTGGTCCAGAGGACACCTCCATCTGGAGCGGGATCTCCCGAGGCCACGCCCAAGCTGAAGGGATTAGCGGCAAACGAGATTTGCCTCCGGTTGGCGGCAGCAGTACGGTCGGCCAACCACGGCAGCGATGACAGTGCAGCTCCGTAGGCGAGAAACAGCCGGCGGCTGAGGCCGTTTTCGTGACGAATTGCGGTATGCAATTGATTCAAATGGAGCATGTTGGATGGCTTCATGGCATGAGCGGTCGATCCCTGGCTGGGAAAACTGCGATTTTAGGGCGGTTCCAACCCCGCCAGCTAGGATCGCGTACCGGGCTTCATCGGACTTTCATCGACTGAGTGAATTCGTTAAGTGGCGAACTCTAATTGAATCCCGATTCCCTGCAGCTAGAGTTGGTTACCTCCCGCATCGACTTACGTTGTCAAACTTTGACGGCTGAATGGTTTGTGACGACTCCAAGTCGGCTGGTTTAGATCGTTTTGACCGTTATGTCTTACCCGCTCTAAGGCGTCCCCTCAAATTACCTAACCGGTATCGTCCGCGTGTCTGTCATAACGCATACAGGACGAAAAACCGTAAGTTTGAGATTTACCGCTACCCGATACATAAGACGGACAATCGGTGTAATGCCGATGTCGGGTATTTTCGGTTTCTCTGAAACTGAGGAACGCCTGGGAGACCATCGTGGGGCTGGCCTTCATCACACAGTTGTACAAGTGATTTTGACGCGAGTCCACACGACGAGTTGGTGGGATAAAATGGATGTGACCCAACGCCTGCGAATCTGGAGGTTCCCGAAGACCGAAGTGCCCACAGCACTCACGGCTCGGACCTTGGACACGCCCGCGCAGGATCAGTCGACAATGAAACACGAAGTCACTCAACTTGCAGATTCCAGATCGTTGAGAACCGGCGCGCACCGGCGGGGTGGCACATCCCTCACCCCTGCGCAGCGCCGGTTCCTGCTGTTGAGTTGCCTGGGCTGTTGGGTGTTATTGTCAGGGTGCTCGGCGTTCAAACCCTTACACGGTACTCCGGTGCAGGCTCTGCCATGGGAAGAGCGTGGCATCAGCCGTGCGAACATGGAGACCATCGACCTGTCGCGCCTCGGGCAGGCTCCATTGCCAGCCCACTATGTCGATAGCGGCGATGTCCTGGCCATCTACATCGAAGGTGTCTTGGGGCGTATCGAAGAGGTTCCCCCGGTTTACATTCCGCAAAACTCTGACAGCCAGCCATCACTCGGATATCCGATTCCCGTGCGGGAAGATGGAACAATCTCGTTGCCGCTGATCCGTCCAATTAGCGTTCGGGGCATGACGATCGCCCAAATCGAAGATGTTGTGCGTCGAACCTATACGGTCGACAAGCAGATCCTCGAACCGGGTCGCGAGCGAATTCTAGTGGCACTGCAGAAAGCCCGGACGTACAAAGTCACCGTGCTGCGTCAGGAGACGCCGAATTCTCCATTCGTGGCGCAATCCGGTGGCGGTGCCATTCAACTTGGTCAATCGAAAAAAGGGACGGGGCAGATCGTCGTCCTGCCAGTCGGCGAAAACGATGTCTTGCGAGCGTTGACCGTGTCGGGCGGACTGCCCGGTTTGGACGCTCAGAATGCGATCTATGTCCTGCGACGAGCACGTGCTGCGGCCTGCGTTCCACCCGGCTACCCGATGCCCGTCAGCCAGAAATCACGATCGAAAACGCCAATCCGACTCGTGAGCGGTGGCAATGCTTACGGCGGCCGCTACGGGTCTCCGGCATCAGCTGGCGGTGACCGTAACGTGCCTGCATGGGGACACAGCTCTCCCGAGCAGAATGCCGATCGCCTCGTGGAGCTGGAAGGCACAACACCCGCCGCGGCGTGGGGGCAAGCACCGGGGAATTCGATGGCGCCGGGTTTCGTGCCGCCATCCGCTCCTTATGAGGTACCACTGGGCAATGAGGCCATGTTGACGCAGCCGTTGCCCGTCTTGCCGAACGGCGTCGTGGTGCCGCCCGAATTGCGGCCCTATATGACCGGAGGGGCACGCGTGTTGCGAATCCCCATCCGTCTGCGTCCCGGCGAGCAAGCGAATTTCTGTGAAGCCGACATCATCCTCAACGATGGAGATATCCTCTTCATTGAGTCTCGGGAAACCGAGATCTTCTACACCGACGGTCTCCTGGGGGGCGGTCAGTACCTGTTGCCTCGCGACTATGATCTGGACGTTTTGGATGCCATTTCGATTGCCCAGGGACGGCAGGCTCAAGGCTCCGGTTCCGGTATTGGGCAGCGAGTCGGGGGCATTGCAGCCAGTAACCAGGATATCACCGTCAGCGCGAGTGATCTCAATGTCATTCGACACATGCCGGACGGCCAGCGGATGAATATCAAGGTCGATCTGAATCGCGCACTGCGAGATCCCAATGAGAATCTGATCATCCAACCGGGCGACCATCTGGTCCTGCGATATACCCCCCTGGAGGCAGTCGGCGCGTTTATCGAACGCAATCTGCTGGCCGGATCATTGCTCGGCCTGGCCGCGTCGCAGGTGATGAACAGCGGAGGCGGCAAGTAGGCCATCCCAAGCGGGGGGCTCATCAGTTCTACGTTCGTGTGAGCGGCACGGAGCTAGCCGCCGGTTCTTCCAGAGAAATCGACACACAGAACCGGTGGCTAGCGCCATTCCGCTCACAAAGTAAGTACCTTACGGCGTAAGCCCCGGATTCGTCGTTCCAGCAGCTCCGCCCCCGGTCCCCTCAACAGCGGCTTCTTTAGCGGCTGTTAGGCCCTCTGGCATTTTCCTGAAAGATCCCGCAACGTCCCGAGTATCACTATTCAGGTGATGCAAAGTCGTCATGCCAATTTTCAGGAGATCCAACATGTCCACCTCCAGCCTGAGTCGAGTGTTTACCTCTAGCCAGATTTCACTCCGGCCCTATTACCCTCAAGCGGAAACGTCCGAAGCACCTGCTGCGGATCACTTTCTGGCGCAAAACATCACATCCTTCGCATCGCTGGCGATGATCGTCGCAGTGGTGGCCTATTTAGTTTGGCGAATGTAGGGTGGACCGTGACGCTCACCACTTGGTCGAGAGCTGCCTCTGCTGGTCGATTTGAGAGCAACTGCTTGACATCCTGCCAACCAGCGATCGCGGTTGCCGCATGTCGCCAGCCTGGAATTGGCTCATTCGCCCTTGATATGCCCCGTTTTGAGTTCGAAAGCGGAGTCAAAGTTGACTTCCGGGACGCATTCGGGCCGCTAAGAGTCACGGTCAACTCCGTTACCGCTCGTTCGGCACATACGTTGCAGTGAGAGCTGGCAACTGGGTGCCGCCGGCGGAGTTGAAAAATCTCATTCGTGGCCGTAACCGACTCATTTCAAAGTGAACTGCGGAGAACTTCCATGCGAACTTGCCGAGGAATGCGAAGCGGGGCCAGGCGGTCGTCGTTAATCGTCGTTGCCGTCCTGATGTCACTTGTGGTTCCCGCGTTGGTACCCCGTAGCTCCATTGCGCAAGAGAGCAAACCCGATGACACGGCTGCGTCCAGCTATGATCAGCTCGCGCCGGTTCTATTAGGTAAAGAAACATTCCAGGCCATGATGGCACGGGACAAGGCCGAGAAGGCCGCAGTGATGGCCCGGCAACAAAAGCTCCTGGAAGAGCGTTATGACCTGACGTTACGACCTGATCCGATTCTGCAGATGTCGCGTGGCAAGCCCGTGCAAGTCGGCCCCACGGCGAAGCTGCCGGAAGGGGTCACCTGGAAGTCGCTGAGCGAGATGTCGTCTGAAGCAATCCGTGACAGGGATCTTTTTCCCAAGGGCTTCTTGCCCTTACCCCATCCCAAGCACGCCGCGGGGGGCATGTTGTTCCCGCAGATGGAAATCAAGAAGTTGCCTCGCCTGGCGCGGTTCGACCTCGACTTTGACCTGCCCGAGCAGTTTTTGCCAGAGTTTCCGCCGGCCATCTACCTGACGACTCGGCCGGACCTGGGTGACGTGTCGCAGGGCAAAATTGTGACTGTGGATAATTTTCAGGAGATCTTTCGTGGCATCCTCAATGCCAAGGATCTCGAAGGGGTGCGGCTGTTGGTCACGCAGTTCCCGCAGCAGCAGTTCAACGCGACGGCCGATCGTAAGACCGAGTTGCCGGCAGCGATGTTAGGGGTGTCTTGTTTTGATTGTCATGTCAACGGCCATACCTCCGCAGCAACACACTTGGCGGGTGACGTGCGGCCGCAGAGCCATCGCCGCCGCATCGATACTCCCAGCCTGCGCGGAGTCAACATCCAGCGTTTATTCGGGTCACAACGCGCGCTGAAGTCCATTGAGGATTTCACCGAGTTCGAGCAACGGGCGGCCTATTTTGACGGCGATCCGGTATCGGCGACCGCCAAGGGAGTGAATCCGCTGGAACGCGGGAGCCAGGTTCACTTCATGGCCGAGTTTCAGGAACTGCTCAATTTTCCGCCTGCGCCCGGTCTCAGTTGGGATGGTAGGTTGGATTCGAAAAAGTTCGCTCCGGAATCACCTGAGATGCAGGGGCAGAAGCTGTTTTTCGGAAAAGCCCGTTGCTCGGAATGCCACCCGGGACCGTACTACACCGACAACTCGATGCACGATTTGATGGTAGATCGCTTCTACAAGACGCAGACGATCAACGGCCTGGTAGCCACCCAACAAGGGCCGATCAAAACGTTCACCCTGCGAGGCATCAAGGAATCGCCTCCTTACCTCCACGATGGGCGGTTGCTGACCTTGGAAGACACGGTCGAATTCTTTAATCTCATCCTGGAAATCAAACTCAGCGCGCCGGAGAAGCAGGCGTTGGTGGCGTTCCTGCGACAACTCTAGACGAAGTGGTCGGAGTTCTCAGATGGCACTTTTTGATTGCTGTCCTCAACTGTCAGGCTGGCCGTATGGTGAGCGATCCGCATCCAGTGATTTACCTGGCTCGACACGGCGAGACTGCGTGGAGTCTGTCGGGTCAGCATACCGGGCTGAGTGACTTGCCGCTGACTGCTCGCGGGGAACGCAATGCCGTTCAATTGGGCGAGCGACTAAAGGGTCTCACGTTTGCCGGGGTTTTCACCAGTCCATTGCAGCGCGCCTCGCGGACCAGCCAACTGGCCGGATTCTCGGACCAGGCGCAGATCGAGCCCGATCTAGTAGAATGGGATTATGGCCGTTATGAGGGTCTTCGCTCTGAGGAAATCTATCGCGCGGATCCAGACTGGCAGCTCTTTCGCGATGGCTGTCCCGGGGGTGAGTCGGCGGACGATGTGGGCCACCGGGTCGATCGAGTGATCGCGAAAATCCGTGCCATTCAGGGAGACGTGCTCCTCTTTTCAAGCGGTCATCTCCTGCGTGTCCTGGCGGCCCGCTGGCTGGGGCTGCCAGCATCGGGCGGCAAGCATCTGGTACTGAGTACGGCCAGCTTGAGTGTATTAGGTTACGAGCACAACCTGGACGAGCCGGTCATCAAACTCTGGAATGATACCAGTCATGTGGGCCCCTGATCTGGACTACAGGCGGACGCAATTCCTACCGAGTCATCCGACAGACTGCCTTCCCCCCCTGCCCGGCCATATAATCCTGTCAGCGTTCCCGGCAGTTGCACGTCTTGAGGATAGCGTTTGATGCGAAAAGATATTGAAGAAGTCGGCCAGACTTATGGAATCGAGAACTGGTCCGCCGGTTATTTTGCCATCAATCATCAGGGCAACCTGACGGTCAGTCCTACCAAGGGGGCTGGCCCGAGTGCTGATGTGTACGAACTGGTCCGGGAACTGGTCGAAAAACGCAAAGTGTCCCTGCCGATTCTGCTGCGATTTCCGCAGATTCTCGGGACCCAATTGCATCGCTTGTGTCTCGCGTATGAGGCGGCTGCTCGGGAATGGGACTACACCGCCGGGCACTTTCCCGTCTTCCCCATGAAGGTCAATCCGCGGCGCGAAGTCGTCGAAGAATTTCTGCGCGAAGGGGTCAAGCAGAGCGTTGGAATTGAAGCTGGTTCCAAGCCCGAGTTGTACGCCGCGCTGTCGCTGGAACAGACTCCGGAATCGCTGTTGATCTGTAACGGGTTCAAAGACGAATCATTCGTGAATCTCGCCCTGCTGGGGGTTCAGGCGGGCAAGCGCGTGATCCTGGTGGTCGAGAAACTCAACGAACTGAAGATGATCATGCGCTGTGCCAAACAGGCCGGCGTCACCCCCTGGATCGGACTGCGGGCTAAGCTCTATTCGAAGGGATCAGGCAAGTGGGCCTCGTCGGGGGGCGAGTCGGCGAAGTTTGGACTGACGACATCAGAAATCCTCGAATGTGTGCGTCTGTTGCGAGAAGCGGGCATGATCGACGCGTTGAAGCTGATGCACTTTCATATCGGCTCGCAGATCACTGACATCAAGCGGGTCAAGAATGCGATGAAGGAATCGGCTCGCGTCTATGCCAAGATCCGGCAGATGAAGGTTAATGTCGAGTACCTCGATATCGGCGGCGGTTTGGGTGTGGACTATGACGGCTCGAAGACGACGTTTGAGGGCTCGATCAACTACTCGGTGGAAGAATTCGCGAACAACGTCGTTTATACGATCAAGACCGTCTGCGATGACGAAAAGGTCCCGCACCCGCACCTGGTGACGGAGAGCGGCCGCGTGATGACGGCCTATCACACGCTGCTGGTGACGTCGGTGCGCGATGAAATCGAAACGTTTGCCGATGACATTCCGACCGCGACGATCGACGACGATGACGCCCAGGTGATCTTCGAGTTGAAATCGCTGCTGGATGGAGTCACGGGCAAGAACTACCGCGAGGTTTACCACGACGCTCTCGATGAAAAAGATGAATTGCACACGCAGTTCAACCTGGGGCTGATCAGCCTGGAAGACCGCGCGAAGGGCGAGGTTCTGTTCTGGGATATTTGTAAGAAGGTGTCGGAGTTTGCCCAGCGGGCGGGGATCGACGAACATGAGTTCGATGAGTTAAAGCGGATTCTGGCCTCGAAGTATTTGTGCAATTTCTCGCTGTTTCGATCGGCTCCCGATTCGTGGGCCATCAATCAGTTATTCCCGATCATGCCCATTCACCGGTTGAACGAGGCTCCGGATGAGTATGCCACGCTAGTCGATCTGACGTGCGATTCAGACGGCATCGTGGATCACTTTGTCGACTTGAAAGACGTCAAGCAGGTCCTCGAACTGCACAACTATGAGGATCAGCCCTACTACTTGGGAATTTTTCTCACGGGCGCTTATCAGGAAGTCATGGGGTGCTACCACAACCTGTTCGGCATCCCCAATGAGGCCCAGGTCGTCATCGATACTGAGGGCCGCGCGCACATCAAGAAGATCGTGCAGGGGAGCCGGATCTCCGACATGCTGACGTTCGCTCGGTACGACGCTCCACAGGCGTGGGAGAATTTCCGGCGCATGCTGGCCACGCGTGTCGCCGCCGGCGAATTGGACGCCGCTCGCGCCGAACAACTGGGCAAGCAGTACGAGTCTGACGTCACCCGCTCGACCTATATGGAGTAATCCCCGTGGCAGATTCGAACTCAGACTACGTGACGCCGCCGTTTGCGGGGATCGCCACGTTTGGCCGCCAGCCCCACACGCGGAATCTCACGGGTGTCGATGTGGCGGTCGTGGGGATTCCCTATGACGGAGCGACCTCGTACCGCAGCGGAACCCGGTTCGGACCGCGCGCGATCCGCGAACAGTCGCTGTTGCTGTGGGGCTATAACAACGCCTTACAGGTGGCCCCCTTCGAGAAGTTGAAGGTTATTGACTACGGCGATGTCGACGTCATTCCGGTGGACGTTCTAGGAACTCACGCAGCAGTTGAGCGCGAGGTTGGCGCTCTACTAGCCGCGGGATGCCGAGTCCTGGCATTAGGCGGCGATCACTCGTTGGCGCTGCCGTTGCTGAGAGCCCATCATCGCCAGCATGGTCCCCTGGCGGTCGTCCATTTTGACGCTCATCCCGACACCTGGGACGAAGAATTCCCGGGCCGCAAGGTGAGCCACGGGACCCCCTTTCGCCGCGCGATCGACGAGGGCCTGATTGACCTCGACGCTTATCTGCAGATTGGAATCCGGGGACCGACCCCGGCGGCGCACGACTATGAGGATTCGCGCCGCTTAGGGGCGAGAATGATCACGCTGGAGGACGCCTTGGCGCTGGGGATGGATGGCGTCATCGCCGAAGTCCAGCGCCGAGTCGGCCCGCGTCCAATGTACTTGACGTTCGACATCGACGCCGTCGATCCGGCATTCGCACCGGGGACCGGAACCCCCGAAGTCGGCGGATTCAGCAGCCGCGAGGTCTTGCAGATGGTACGCGGCTTACGCGGGTTGAATCTCGTGGGCTGCGACCTCGTTGAGGTCAGCCCACCATTTGATTCTCAAGGGATCACGGCCATTCTCGCGGCCAACTTGGCATTTGAGTTTTTGTCGTTGATGGCAATTCGAAAGCGATAAATTCGATTCACCACGGAGACACGGAGAACACAGAGTTAAGACGAAGAAGAGGTTTCTCTTTCAAAACTCCGTGTCTCCGTGGTGCAATGAATTCGTTCATTTTTCGATGGACGACGGGTCGTTTTGTCGAATTTTCAAAAACGGATCGGAATCGCTTGACAATTTGTCGCTCGATGCCGAAAATAAAACCATCACTCAGGTGGTGATACTTAACGACACTTGTCCGAGTAGCCGCCCTTCTTTAATTGCAATGTGGCGATGCTGACTGGTTTTTCCAGAGGCGTCCGCGATGTCTGTGGAGTATCGCGAATGTTGTTGGCAATCGGTCGGAAGTTGCATTCTGTAGAAAATGTACGCTCCCTGTGTGCATCAATCATAGGTCGTAGCGAATCAGTTTGGCGTGGCTGTTGTTGTCGTAGGTCAGGCTCTGCCTGACATCATTCGTGGTGGCGGCCGGTGAAAGTCGTCAGGCACAGCCTGACCTACGTCAGTCGCCCCGAATGTGAGAACGGCGTGAGCATCGCTCCTTTGGACTGGTTCCAGCGCTCGGGACCGCGTACCTTAATCACCTGGAATCTGTACGAGAAAACGTCGTCGCCATGCGCATGCGCGGGGCCGGGCGTTTTCCGGAATATTGAGTAAGGAAATTCGATTCATGGCTTTCCGTCCCCGACTCTTCGGTTCCATGACGCTCGCCTTGCTGGCAGTCTCGCCGGCTATCGCGTCAGCGCAAGTCACCCCCCGCGATGATGCGGCTAAGGTGGAGTTTTTCGAGAAGAAAGTGCGGCCCCTGCTGGTCGACAACTGCTATAGCTGCCATTCGGCCGACACGAATTCCAAAGGTGGCCTGCGAGTCGACGATCGCAATGGCCTGCTGAACGGTGGCAACGGCGGCGCGGCGATTGTGCCGGGCAAGCCTGAGGACAGCCTGTTGATCCAGGCGATTTCCTATACCGACGACACTCTGAAGATGCCGCCGAAGAAGCAACTCAGCCCCGAGCAGATCGCCGATCTGACTCAATGGGTCAAAGATGGCGCTGCGTGGCCGGCGGTGGGGGTTGCGGTGGACCTCAATAAACCCAACGAAAAATATGAAAAACTGCGGCAGGAACACTGGGCCTGGCAGTCGTTAAAAGCGGCCGCAGCGCCGCAGGTCAGCGATGCCGCCTGGGCCCGTGATGACATCGATCGCTACATTCTCGCCAAGCTGGACGAGAAGAGTCTCAAGCCCGTGGCGGATGCGGACAAGGTGACCTTGCTCCGCCGCGTGACCTTCGATCTGACCGGCCTCCCCCCGGCTCCGGAAGACATTGATGCCTTCGTGGCCGACAGCTCGCCGGACGCGTTTGAGAAGGTCGTGGATCGCCTGCTGGCCTCCGCGACATTTGGCGAACGCTGGGGCCGGCACTGGCTGGATGTGGCTCGTTATGGTGAATCGACCGGTTCGTCACGCAACGTGCCCTACCCCCAGGCGTGGCGGTATCGCGACTATATCATCAACGCCTTCAACAGCGACAAGCCGTACGACCAATTCATCCGTGAGCAAATCGCGGGGGACTTGCTGCCGGCCAGTTCACCCGAGCAAAGGGATGAGCAACTGATTGCGACCGGCTTCCTGGCGCTGGGTGTCAAGGACGTCAATCAGCGCTTCAAAGTCCGGTTCACGATGGACAACATCGACGAGCAAATCGATACAGTGAGCCGGTCCTTCCTGGCCCTCACTGCGAGTTGCGCGCGGTGCCACGATCATAAGTTTGATCCGATTCCTACCAAGGATTATTACGCCCTGGCCGGCATCTTCCACAGTACCGACTTGTGCGCCGGAGTGCGTAACAAGATGGGTGGCGGCGGGTTGGACTATTACGATACGTCGATGCTGCTGGTCTTGAAGCAGGAGGGTGTTCCCGAGGCCGATAACACCGCAAAAATCGAGGAATTGAAGAAAGCCGTGGCGGTGGCCCGGAAGGAATTCGAGATCCTGCGTGATGATCCCAAGGGAGCTGAACCGGGTCCGAATGGCCGGCCGAAGCGCCAGATGGCTCGTCAGAAGATGAATCGGTTGCAGGCGGAATTGACGGCCCTGTCGGACCCCGCGGCGAAGGGCAAAGTGGCTCTGGGCGTGCGTGAAGCCAAGAAGATCGGCGACACGGAAGTCCGGCTCCGTGGCGAGGCCGAGAAGCTGGGGCCGTCTGTGCCGCGAGGCTTCTTGAGCGTGCTGCAATATCCGGAACAGCCGGCGGTCAATACGGCTCAGAGTGGCCGGTTGGAGTTGGCTCAGTGGCTGGCCAGCGACAAGAATCCGCTGACATCCCGTGTCCTGGCGAACCGCGTCTGGCAGCACTTGTTCGAAGAGGGTCTCGTGCGGAGCGTCGATAACTTCGGCGTGACGGGCGATGTCCCCTCGCACCCGGAATTGCTGGATCATCTGGCGGCCCGGTTTGTGAATGGCGGCTGGTCGGTGAAGAAGCTGATTCGGACCGTCGTCCTCACCCGAGTCTACCAGTTGGCCGCGGATGCCTCGCCGGCGAATGTGGCGGTCGACCCGGCCAATCGACTGGTGTGGCGTCACAGCCCGCGGCGGCTCACGGCCGAGGAGATTCGTGATGCGACGCTGGCGGCGTCCGGCAAGTTGAACCTGTCGCGGCCGGAAGCCTCGCCGGCCAAGGACTTCAAAGTCATCGAGATGCCCAACAACGGCCCGCAGGCTCGAGGCTTGGGCGATGGAGCCCGGGCGAGCGTCCATCGGAGCGTGTACCTCCCCCTGCTCCGCGATTTGACCCCGACTTCGTTGCACGTCTTCGACTTTGCGGAACAGGGCATGGTGACCGGCAGCCGTGATACGACCACGGTGGCGACGCAGGCTCTCTATCTGTTGAACGATCCGTTTGTGCGACGGAATGCCCTCGACCTGGCCGAACGCGTGCTGCAACGAGCCGATCTGGACGAGACTGGGCGCGTGACCCTGGCCTACCGGTTGACGTTCGGCCGGGCGCCGACGTCCATCGAAATCGCACGAGCGACGAGTTACCTGGCAGACTATGAAGTCGCCAGTCAGGAGAGTTTATTAGCCGCCAAGCCGGCACCGGTGAAACCTGCAGCGACGGCTACCGCAACCCCTGTTGCCACGACCGACGCTGGTGTTCCCGTCTCAACTTCGACACAGGTCGCGGAAACTGCGGCGCAAACAGCAACGGTCGCCCAAGGTGACCAGCCTGCTCCGCCGCCGCTGCCGGTGAGCGTGGGAACCGATGCGGCGACACCCGTGGCAGCGGCTCCCAAGAAGCCGGTCGTGATTGATCCGGATGAGATTATCCCCGTGGAAGCTCCGATCACGGAAGTCGTGATCAAGGCGGCGAATGCCAAGACGGCGGCCTGGGCGAGCTTCTGCCAGGCGTTGCTGGGGACCGCTGAGTTCCGGTATTTGAAATAGTCAGGCGTTGATTCGCAGACCGGAAAACACCTTGTACTGGTGAGCCGGGTGCCGTAAGGCCCCGGACAATTCGACACGCAACCTAACTCTCGGTCCGGGGCCTTACGGCACCCGGCTCACCTGGTCGCTCGTGGGGGGCGGTCGTGGTGTTGCTTGCGACTCGCAAACAACCATCCGGCTTACGCCGGACGCTCG
>JAQGHS010000073.1 GCA_028291605.1 Planctomycetaceae bacterium
TTTCCGATTTGCCTTCTCGAGGCGGAACGACGGGGGCTTCTTTTTTGTCCTGGGCCTGGACAGCGATAATTCCGATCCAGAACCCCGTGGCGAGAAGACTCAGACAAATCCGGCGACGCATGGAATGTCTCCCTCTTGATGAGTTGTGATCTAGTCGACTGTGGTAGGGGATGTGACGATCCGAACTACGGAATCGCAGCCGACGGCTTGATTCTGATCGAATGCAGACGGGCTGGCAACGAACACCCGTAGGATAGGCATCCTGCCTGTCTGTTTTGTTTTTGTACGGACAGGCAGGATGCCTATCCTACGGCGTTGGGAACTAGACTGAAGCGGCGAGCGTCCCAGACTGTGTGCAGATCAGAAAAACCGTTTCAAACCCTAAGTTGAACGTGGCATTGTATTTTGAAACGGTCACAGCCGAATTGCTGAGGTATTCGACGTACGGGTGTATCGAATCACGGAAAGCTGGGCTTTGAGAGCTATACTTAGTCGCAGTGCGTGCCACGCGTCTGGGAAAGTACGGAATCAATCCATGTTAGATCGTCTTGTCGGGCTGATGCAGCAGAGTTTGAACTGGCTGGAAATTGAGCCCGTCGAACGAGCCGCTCGCTCACGCAAGTCTCGCGGCTGGGGGATTGAGACCCTGGAGCCGCGTCAGTTGCTCAGTGCCAGCGGGTCGGGACATTCCGCGTCGGAGATGCACCTGGTCACTCCGAAGATCCTGAATGGGACGCCGACGGATGGCTTCTCTTCCGTCGCCCTGGTCGGAAATGACTTGGGATATTTCGGTTCTGGAACGCTGATCGCCCCCCAGTGGATTCTGACTGCTGCACATGTTTCAGACGGATTACCGCCCACGGAAGCGCGCGTCGAAATCGCCGGCAAGACGTATTTGGTCGAAGAAATTGACATCCATCCGGACTATAACTCGCGGCGTTTCAATACCAACAAGGCGAATGATCTGGCCCTATGGAAACTCAGTGAGCCTGTCGAAGGAGTCGATCCCAGTCCGATTTATCGCGAGAAACCTCGCGTGGGCACATTGCTGACTTTGGTTGGTTATGGGGCCGGCGGGACGCTTGATGGCGAAGATCCCAACGATTTCGGTACGAAACGCGTGGGGACAACTCCGCTCGAAAAGGTCACCTCGACGCGACTCCGCTGGGTCTTCAACCAACCGACAGACTCGAATACCGGTCACGGTGATTCCGGTGGTCCGGCATTCATCAAGGTCGGCGTGACATATTTCGTGGCTGGAGTCACGTCGGGCGGGACCAGAAATAATTCCGGCCGAGGCGATCATTCCTTCGATACTCGCGTCGATGCGTACCGGAACTGGATCGACAATGTGATGAACGGCGCATTCGCGAACGTCCAACAGGCGCGTGGGGCGCGGGTTGTGCATCGACATGCGGCGACCGTTCAGGATGCCGTAATGAGCGACATTGTGCCGCACCTGTAGCCTATCCTACGAATTTCAGCCTACAGTACCTGCGTCTGCTCGTCTCCAATGTGGGGTATCTCTTTCCCCTGCAATTCAAACAAAGCATTGTGCGCCGCACGTTGCTCGGCCTCTTTTTTGTTGGCTCCCCAGGCGGGCGAGTACAAGTGCGAGCCGATGGTGGCGGCAACCTTGAACCATTTGGAATGGTCGGGGCCCCGTTCATCGAGCAGCTTATAGACCGGCGTGGCCCCCAGACTTTTCTGTGAGTGTTGCTGCAACAGGCTTTTGAAATTGCGGCCGTGGTCTTGCTGTGTGGTCAGGTCGATTTCGGGGGCCATGACCCGTTCGATCAACTGCCGGGCGGGTTCCAGTCCACCGTCCAGATACACGCCGGCGATCAGCGATTCAAACACCGCCGCGATGACCGATTCCGGGACGCGATCGCTGACTTTCAAGCCTTTGCCGACGAAAATGAGGCGTTCGCAACCCATCTGCAGGCTGATCTTTGCGCAGGTCGTGCGACTGACCAGGATCGATTTGACGCGCGTCAGCTCGCCTTCAGTCGATTCGGGAAAACGCTTGAAGAGCATCTCGCAAACGACGAGGCCCAGCACCGAATCACCCAGAAATTCCAGGCGTTCGTTCGATTCCAACCGGATTCTGGCCCCTGAAGCGTGAGTCAGACACAGTTGCAGCAGGCTGCGGTCTTGAAAATTATAGCCGAGGACCGCTTCACACTCGGCGAGTACGTCCGTGGTGGACAGAGCTTCCACGCTCCTGTGCATGCCGTCTCCTACCGCCAAAGGCGGTGTTCTCGGGCTCGCGCCCGGTGTTCACTGAAGAGAGGCGATGGAGTTGACGTGATCCGCTAAAATTGGACACAGTCCAAAATTTGACCCCTGCGACCGATCTGCAACCACAGATCGGCTGTCGGATCAAACCGCGACAACGCCCGCGCCGTACTCTTCGAAACTTAGGATTCGGCCGGGAATCTTGTCCGCACTCGACGGCCCAGCGTCAAGGGCGGAGAACATTCACGGCAGACAATCTCGTCTACGAGTCCCACGGACTCGCAGACCTCACAAGTAATGGAATTTATGGTCTTTTAACACCAGTGTCAAGAAAAACGTGAACAGACGCGAGGACAGAGCGGGGGATTTTGTCCGTTGTCCTTGGTCCGTTGTCCTTTGGTCATACATTCGTCATTTGCCCGAAAGGGAGCCTGTGCCTGAGTTACCTGAAGTCGAAACGATGGTCCGCGGCATCCGCCCGTTTGTGGAAGGCCGGCGGATTCGTGAGTTGGTTGAGTGCCCTTGTCCCTGCCGTCCGCTAACGTATCGGCCGGGCCTCGAAGAGATGGTGCAGCGTGTCCGCGGGCAGTTGATCACCTCGGTCAAGCGTCGCGCGAAGCGGGGGATTCTCGAGTTGGAAAGCGGCGAAGCAATCGTCATCGAACCGCGCATGACCGGGCTGTTGCTGCTCACCGATGCTCCCGACCCCGGTCACCTGCGTCTGGAGTGGAAGCTGTCCGGTCGCCAACAATACAACTCGCTGTGGTTCTGGGACCGCCGGGGACTGGGCACGGTCACGTTGTACGAACCCGCGGCGTATCAGGCCCTGATCACCACCGGGACTTTGGGCCGAGACGCCCTGGAAATGGAATCGGCCCACTGGGTGGAAGTCTGCCGCCAGTCGAAGCGGGCCATTAAAATTCTGTTGCTCGACCAGAAGGCGGTCGCTGGGATCGGAAATCTCTACGCCAGCGAGATCCTGCACCGCTCGCGCATTCACCCGTTGGCCCCGGCGAATGTCTTGACGAAACTGCAGATCGAGCGGCTGGCCGAAGCGGTGAGCCACATTCTGCACGAAGCCATTCGTTACGAAGGCTCGACGCTCAGCGACGGGACCTATCGCAACGCGCTGAACAAGTCTGGCGGCTACCAGAACGCACACTTGGTCTATGATCGCGAAGGCGAAGTCTGTCAATCATGCCAGGGAAGCGAAGTCCAGCGAATCATCCAGGCCCAGCGTTCAACCTTTTTCTGCGTAAAGTGTCAAAAGAAGCCGAAGGCCAAAGATAGTCGTTGATCGCTCCGCGATCGAAACGCATTCGCAGTAGCGAGGTCGAATGGAGTTCGAAGGGCGAAGTCATAGAGTGCGTCAAAGGAAACCGACGCTAGCAGCGTCGGCCACGGAGTCCAACCGAACATCCGCCTTCGCCCAAGACCAGTTCAGAATTTGCCTGGCAGCAGCCAGCACAATGATCGCGGCAGCGAACCCCACCAGCCCGTGACGCGGCAGCCAGAATGCGGTCCCCAGCGCATGGCCAATCGTCAGCCCGAAACTCAGGGCGAGTGCCAGCGAACGATGTCCGATGAGGATCACTGCCGAGAACGCCAATGCCCAGACGATGGTCGCTGCGACGAATACCCAGGGACCGAGCAAGAGGAAAACTAAGGCCAGTGGATTTCCCTCCTCCGCAGCGTTGAATGCCCCGGCCCAAAACGCTTGGCTTTGACTGGCCAACGTGATCGAGACGTCGCAGCAACAAAGCAAGAGTGCCGGGAGACACAGCCATGCTCGACGGGTTTGCTTCATCATGACATCTACCTACGATGGAACTCGATCACGCACTATGGTCGCAGTACTCGCACCTTATTGTTCGAACTATCGCCGATGTAAACCAGCCCAGTGGCATCGACAAACACGCCGTGCGGGCGATTCAACCGGCATTTGCGAGGTTCTCCATCGGGACCATCTCCCGCTTTACCGTCGCCGACGATGGTCTCAATGATTCCAGTGGCGGCACGGATCACGCGAATGGTGTGGCTCTCGGTATCACACAGATAGATGTCGCCGTTCGGTCCCAATGCAATCCCCTTGGGTCCGGCCAGCACGGCTTGTTTGGCCGGACCACCGTCTCCGCTGTAGCCCGATTTGCCGGTGCCCGCCAGGTGATGCAGTGTTTGCGTTTTCAGATCGAGTCGGAAGACCGCGTTACCTTCTCGCAAGGCGAGATACAGCGTGTGCTGTCCATCGAAATCCAGTGTTCGTGGTCCATTGAGGGGCGTGTTGGCGAAGGGGGCCCCATCGGGTGTCGGCTCTTTCTTGCCGGTACCGGACAAGGTGCGGATGTGTCCGGATTTCGCGTCGACGATACGCAGTCGGTGATTGCCGATGTCTGCGATGTAGACGTTGCCGTCGGCATCGAGAGAGATGGAATGTGGTGCATTCAACAGAGCAGCGGTCGCCGGTCCTCCGTCACCGGCGAATCCGGATTTTCCGGTCCCTGCGATCGTAGAGATCACCCCGGTATCGTGCGCCACCTTGCGGACGATCTGGTTCTTCATCTCGACGAAATACATGTTGCCCGGCTTGTCGAAACGAATCTCATAGGGTTCCCGGCACGCGGCTTTTGTTGCCGCCCCGCCATCACCGCCGTAACCTTCCTTTCCCGACCCGGCGACCGTGGTGATTACACCCGTCTTGAGGTCAACTCGGCGTACCGCGTGGTTTTCGGTCTCGCAAATGTAGAGGGCACCGTCAGGCCCGACCACAACCCCAAACGGTCCGCCAATCCCGGCCTTTGTCGCCGGGCCGCTGTCGCCGGACCACGCGTGAGTTCCATCGCCCGCAATCGTCACGACTTCGCCGGCGGTCAGCAGTGGGACGAACGCGCAATACAGAATTGCCACCAGAAAGAGATTGATCATCGGGCGAGGCATAATGGGTTTCCAGGCTTGGCGAGTCGACAAATATGGACTGCGGTGATTCATCACCGCTTTCCAATTTCCATTGATCATATGAAATACTGGCGAGTGGAGTCTTCAAATTAGATCGGACGGTCGTCGAGATCTTGAAGCTGAATTGGAAAGCGGTGATGAATCACCGCAGTCCAAATCTACGGGCAACTTAACTGTTTCCCGTTGTCTTTCGATCCGAGTTTCAACAGAAACGGAACAGCGGTCTGACTCCACTCGTCGGCGTCGGGATAATGTTCTGCAGACCCGCCGAAGCAGCTGCGTAACATCTCGGTGTTGATAATCCCGGGATTCATGGGGATGGCCGCCATTCCTGAGGGTAACTCTTGAGCCAGCGCCAGCGTCAGTCCCTCAATGGCCCACTTGGTCGCGCAATAGGGAGCCACTTCGGCGGATGTCGATCTTCCCCAGCCGGAACTGAAATTGACGATGATCCCGCGCGACTTGGCCACCATTGCGGGCACGAAATTTCGTATGACGTTGGCGACACCCTTGATGTTGATATCGATCACGCGAGAAAAATCCTCTGCGGAGATTTCCCACAGCGGTGCGTTCGCGTTGATGGTCGCCGCATTGTTCAGAATCAAGTCGGGAGTCTGCCCCTGTGCCAGCATCTCCCCGGCCCACTGGGCCACGGCCAGATCATCACTCACATCCAGTGTCGCAAACCGGTGGGGCGGGGCATGTTGTCGAGACAACTGGGAGATTTCCGCGGCCGATCGACCGCAGCCCCAGACCGTGTGGCCGGCTTCGATGCACCGCTCGGTCATGGCTTGGCCCAGTCCCTTGGTGCAGCCGGTGATCAGAATAATCCGCGATGTTGGTGCCATAGTTATTTTGTATGAAGGGGAAACGGCAGCGAATGAATGCGGCTGCGCCAGGATGACACGGAATTGTTCCATTCGCTGTCTCCTTTAATTCGCTGCCAATAAATGTCATGGTAATGCTGTCGAAAGTGCCTGGCTGATACAAGCTCGAAGCGCCATCGAGTGCCTTACTACGTGTTTTCGTGAAAAGCACACTCTGGCGCATCGAGCTTTTATCACCCCCACTACACCGGTAGC
>JAQGHS010000076.1 GCA_028291605.1 Planctomycetaceae bacterium
GGCCAATCTCAAAGAATCGTAGGCCCGACCCCCGAGCGCGCGACAACCTGACAAAAACATTCTTAGCCACAGATTTACACTGATTGAACACGGATGGGATCATCGTTGACTGAGGCCACTTTGGGCAGCGGCGCCTCAGACGCGGACGATGCCTTCCTGCATCTAATCCGTGTTTCATCTGTGTCCATCCGTGGCAAAAAACTCTTCTTAATCGATAATTAGTTGGAGACGATCGCGCGCTCGGGGGTCGGGCCTACGACTTTTCGATATTGGCCGATGGGACGTTGAACTGCAAATCAGGTCCAGCCGCGGCCAATTTCGAAAATTCGTGCGCCCGACCCTTCATCGCAAAAACAAACAGCCCGGCAACTCACTTGGAATTGCCGGGCTGCTATTAAAATCTTGTCCGCAAACTAGGCCACATCGGGCACGATGAACGGCTTGCGATAGTTGCGAGTCAACAGCGCCTGGGCATCGGTATCGCCCATGATCGTTTCATTGCCGGCATCGACCGTCAGACGACGGCCAACGCGCAGGTCGGTCTGAGCCAGGTCCAGCTTCACATCGTCCTTCAGATGTTCCGCGGTCCGCTCGAGTGTTTCCAATGCTGCAGCATTCCCTTCGAAGGCCGGCAGCTTGGTCGTGAACGGGGCTTCGCTGCCCAGTCGGTAGGAGATATTGGCCAGATGACACAACGCGCTGGAATAGTGACCTTCCAGAATGTCGGCGTTGAGGTCCGTTTGCTTGCGGCTGCGAACGGCGGCGATGAAGTTGCCGAAGTGCCCGTTGTCGCCGCCACCCTCACTGGGTCCGCGGCTTGATTCGACCTTCGGCAGCGGTGCCGCTTCGGTGCTTCCCTTGGGATAGAACGTCGTACCGGCGATGATTCCGGCTTCCAGATGATAGACGTTGCCCACCCCTTGAGTGTGGAACGGCTTCGTCGGCCGGCCACGGGTTTCGAAGATCAACTGCGTCTCGCCGAAATCGAAGATCGCGATCTGGGTATTGGCCGTCTGGCCCTGATCCTTGTAACCGAACCGGCCACCCACGCTCAGCACGCTCTTGGGCAACGTGGCCCCGGGAATGGCCCAGCGAGCCAGGTCCATTTCGTGGACACCCTGGTTACCGATGTCGCCGTTGCCGAAATCCCAGAACCAATGCCAGTTGTAAGGCACCAGGTTATCGTGGAAGGGTTGCTCGGCAGCAGGCCCTGTCCACAAGTTGAAATCGAGCACCGAGGGGGGAGCCTTCGTCTGCTTCACCCCGATACTGTTACGATTCTTGTAGCACAGACCGCGTGAGATCAGCAGCTTGCCCAGCTGGCCCGACTTGATGACGTCCATCACCTTGGCTTTTTCGGGGTTGCTGCGATTCTGCGTACCGTGCTGCACGATGCGGTTGAACTTGCGAGCCGCCTCGACCGCCACACGCCCTTCGTGAACGTTGTGACTACACGGTTTTTCGACATAGACGTCTTTGCCAGCCTGACACGACCAGATGGTCATCAGCGCGTGCCAGTGATTGGGCGTGGCGATCGATACCACATCGACGTTCTTGTCGTCCAGGGCCTCGCGGATGTCGGCGATCTCTTTGGGAGTGACGCCGCTCTGCTCCTTAATTGTCTTCGCGCGGGCCGCAAACGTGCGCGAATCGGGGTCAACCAGATAAGTGACCTCCACACCCTTGCTCTTCATCCCTGCATAAGCACCGACGTGCGAAGCACCGCGTCCGTTCAATCCGGCACAGGCGACGCGAATCGATTCATTGGCCCCGAGAATATTGCCGGACGATTTCGTGCCGCCAATGGCAAATGTCGAGCCTGCTAAGAGAGCAGATTGCTTCACAAATTCGCGGCGATTCAAGCCTGGACGAGGAGTCGTAGACATAGGCGTACCCTTCGGAGCAAAATCAGGAACGAGATCACACACAACCAGACATTATGCCTCACCCCGCCACCGCACGCAACCATCAACATGGGTTGATTTGAAGTCGCGAATTGACGAAGAGTTTTTTTAGCCACGGATTAACACGGATGAAACACTGATAGGGTCAACCTGGCGCAACATCGATACAGATTCCTATCGCCATGTCGAATTGAGGAGTTCGCTTTGCATGAAGACTCACAAACACGATGATCCAATCCGTGTTTCATCTGTGTCAATCCGTGGCTAAAAACTCTTCTTTTTTGATTTCGCATAGGCCCTGACCGACACTTACTTCAACCGATGAGGTGCCAGCGTTTCATAACATTCCAGACACTGCTCATAGAGCTCGTGAAATTGCGGTGGGACCTGATCCGGCTTGGGAGTATACGGCCGAAACGCGGTCGTCGTTTCGACCTCGCGATACCAATGCTTGGCCCAGACGCCATCTGTCGCTCGCAGGCCAGGTGCCCATGATAGCATCGACTCTTGAAACTCGAGCCCCAGCACATCGCACAGCAGTCCCAGTGTCTCTCGGGGACGATTCAGGATCTCCACGGAATCCAGCACCGGCGGAATGATTCCCTGATGAGTCCGCACCCAGTCGAAAATCTCTCGCTGCTGGGCAAACCCGGTATCCTCCAGAACGGGATTCGGCACGACCTTGATGTAGGACGTAATGACGTCTCGCGGATGGCGAATCAAAAAGCAATTGGTGACCAGGCCCAGCCAATCCCGACTGATCCCAGGCAGCAGATGATGAGTCATGTGCTTCTGGTAGTAAACTCGTTTGCCGCCGGGAATGTCACCGGTCAAATCCGCGACGACCTCGCGCCAATCGGTCGGTCCGACCGCAACGATCTCATCCCGACCCGGATGGTCCTTCTGCGTGACCGACAAATAATGAGCATAAAACGGCTCATCACAGACCACGGTATCCGACCGATTCCCCCACGACCGCATCATAGCCGTCGAGATATTTCGCGGCCCGGACCACACAGCGAGCCGTAAAGGTTCAAACGACATAGTGGTTTCCGTAAGGTGGGCACTCCTGCCCGTCTCCTAGGTCGAACACAAATACTGACGGGCAGGAGTGCCCATCTTACGAATCAAGTCAGCCCCCAATCACATACACCGTCAACGACCGCGCCCCATGCGCCCCCACCACCAGCGATTGCTCAATATCAGCCGTCTTCGAGGGCCCCGAAATAAACGCTCCGAAACCCGCCTCCGGAAACGCCAGCCGGGCATACGCCTGAGGCATGTTGTCGACGATCTGATCAGCCTGCACCACCAGCACCAGATGCTGCGTTATGAAGTAAACGACCCGGTGCTTCAACGCCCGATCAGTCACCCAGATCGCACCATTTTCGGCCACGGCAAAGTCGCCCGGCAACACGGCAAAGTCCAGATCTTCCAAATCATGCGGATCGGAAACCGCCTCCAGATCGACGTTGTTGTCACCAATCCCAGCCACATTCGAAAAGATCCGTTTCGCAGTCGCATACGGCGCGAACTGCTGCAGATCCGCCTGTGCTGCTGCGACATCTGCGACGACCAGGGGCCGACCGCCAACCGACGTCACCAGATCCAGGAACTGTTGGGTCTTATTGGGATAGGTGATCCAAGGCCCCTCCATGGAAGGCAAGTCCGCCCTGGGCACCGCACTCCGCCGAATGGCACCCAGAATCTCCTGTTTCGAATCCATGAATAACGTGTCTTTCGATTGATATCGCTCGCGAAACCGTGGAACGGGTCTCCAGGCCCGTCCGTCCAGGAGTTTTCGCAGACAGACTTAAACAAACCTTCGTGTCCTTTGTGACCTTCTGTTCCAATCTCATTTTTTAACAGAAGGTCACAAAGGACACGAAGAATGAAGACTATTAAGTGAGTTCAGAGCACGTGGAATGGACGGACGGGCCTGGAGACCCGTCCCACGATGCTGATCGACCTAGTTGGAAACCTTCGCCGACACATCCCCCGTGGTCAGCAACTCAATCAATCTTAGGTTTCCCTCGGGAAACCGATGGCTCTTCAAATCCGCCTGAGCCACCCAGCGAAACGCCTGATGCTCATCAGCCACCTGCGCCGGATCAACCGGGTGGCACAACCAGAAGTGCAAATCGACCGTACCATGCGAGTACTGATACGCCGCATTGAGCAGCAATTTGGCAGGCGTCACAAGCAGCCCCGACTCTTCGAAACATTCGCGACAGGCACAATCCGCGGGCCGTTCGTTCGACAGGCATTTCCCACCGGGGAACTCAGCATAACCCGGCAACGGCCCCTGCTCACCGCGAATCCCCACGAGATAGCTTCCCTGATATTCGACCACCGCCACGCCAATCGGCTGGGTTTCACGCGTCATATTCAATGAATTCCGCCAGACACTACCTAAACAACGAACCGCAAATCCCGCAAAATCGGGCCGCTTGATGAGGTTAGAGCCAACAACCAGACTTGGCAAGTCGCCCCACGCCGCGAGAATACCGTATCGTCCGCAGCCTGACTCTCCGGCGATGTGGAATCTGATTCGCTTAGAAGTTGCGCCGTAAAATAATACCCCAAAGGGGTTACGTCAAATAGCCTAGGGTTGCCGCGTCCCGCGGCTACCCTAGGTCAGATCACGATGATGGTATTCAACCCCATCGGGGTTGCGTCATGGATCATCGGACACAACCCCGTTAGGGTTGATGGACCACTCTCACCCCACACCTAGGGTAGCCGCGTTCCGCGGCAACCCTAGGCTATTTGACGTATCCCCTTTGGGGAATTCATACAACCACCCATCTTGCGACGTGTAAAAAAAGCCGGATAAACAGTTTTACTCGGCATTAGCCCAATTTTTATCACGTCAGAGAGTCAGGCTACAAAAAACATGCTCCCACCCCAATGCGACATCGCCTTCAAAGAATGGGCCGCCATCTGCGACGCCCTCGCCCTCGGCCACCAGACAATCATCCTCCGCAAGGGGGGCATCCACGAAGGCCACAACGGCTTCCGAGTCGCCCATCGCCACTTCTGGCTCTTCCCCACCTACCTGCATCAAGAGGAGGACCGCGACAAACTCGTCCCTGAGGCCTGGCCCAGTCTGCAAACGACCTTGGAAAACCGCCCGGCCCACGACCGCATTCCGCTGCACCTGCTGGCGGAAGTCACCGATGTCGTCGAGCTTCACGACGAGCTGCTGCTTCCCCGTCTGGCTGGCTGGCACTGGTGGTCGCCCCGGACGATCACCGAACGTTTTCATTATCGCCAGCCGGGTCTGTTTCTATTGGTGGTCAGAATTTACAAATCGGCAACAATTGCAGAACTTCCCAATTCTCCTCATTTCGCTGGTTGCCGCAGTTGGGTCGATCTTCCGCAACCGATTCCAACTGCCGGCCTTACGCCCGTAATACCTGATGCCGAATTTCAGGCCGCCAGAACGCAGATTCTGACCGCCAGCGGTGCATTTCAGGTGTAGGTTTTCAATGTGCGGATTTGCGTAACGCGCTGGATCGCATTTTCGTGGCGATCGGCTCAGATCGTGCATCCGCACTTGGGGGAAAAACTCAGATCGGCCGAACCGACTCCAGCCGATAGTGGTACAGATCGCCCGCGCGTCACAACCTGCCAAACAACTCGGATTGACGATTTCCCGCCGAACTGATATCCCCTCGCCCCGCTTCCGGTACCCACGCCAGCAGCGAACGAGGGACATCACCATCGCGATTTGCAGACATCAGTAGAAGGGGCTTTGGGTGCAGTCTTTTTTAGACATACACAGCGCCAAGACGGAACCCGGTGCGCGCCCTATCCAGTGGCGTGGTGGGCGGTTGATCCGTTGCGGACTTTTCCTGATCACCTTGTTGGCGTTAGGTTTAAGTGGCGTCGCAATCTCCGCAGAAGGCTACCGTCCCGTCCGCCGAGACCCCTTCCCTGCGCAGGCTGAGCCACGCGATCACGATCCGGCCGACCGAGCTGATTCACCCCGCAACGATCCACCGGCGCGCCGCTACGCCCCGTATCGACCCCAGCGGCAACCTGCCCCAGCCAGCCCTCAAGTCGATCCCGCGCACGATCCATTTGAACAAAATCCGGCTGAAGACGATTCCGGAGTAACTCGAGACAAATCAGATAACGACAGTGACTCGGCCGAAGATCACGATTCGAAGTGGCATGAGGCCACGCAGCGTCCTCCTCGCCGGCCTCTGAAATCAACCGCGCCGCGAGAACCCGACGAAGCTCAAGACGATTCCGACAACATCGTCGGCCTGGTCCCGGACGATGGCGGGCCAATTGCCGAACTCTTGCTCCATTATGCCGTCAACAGCGAAGGGGAACTCGGTGCGCCCTTCTACGATCTGTTCCAATCCCTCGGTCCCAACGTCCGCCTGCAGGTGTGCTGTCCCAATGAAGCCTCAGTCGAGGCCTTCACTCAGCGTTGGGGTACGGCCGCCAGTGCCCATGGCCGACAAGTCCAGGTGATCAACGTCAATCGTCCCATCACCGTCTGGGCCCGCGATCGCCGCATCTGCCGACAAACCCCAGATGGCCGGCCTGGCCCCTGCTTCGTCCCGACGGCCCACTCCAGCTACGACCCCGAAAAGCAGAATGATCTCGTCCTCTCGTCGCTCCTGTTTCAGACAGGTCTAGTCCCGAGCGTGGCCCTCAACGCCTTCCACCTCGAAGGTGGCAATGTCGTCTCCAATCGAC
>JAQGHS010000078.1 GCA_028291605.1 Planctomycetaceae bacterium
CGTGAGAACCGGGATCGGAAGAAGAGGATGAAGTTGTCATGGGGCGGAATATAATTCCCCTGTCATCTGGTGTCCATCTTTGAACTATGGATTTATGTCGAAAACTTGTCAGCCTCTCCGCGTGAAGGCTACTTTCCTAAATACCGTTTTTCGATCTTCGTTCCGACCGTTCCACTGGTGTAATGCCCAACCGAAATTGTCCCCACATGTGTGAGCAGGTCATAGGCCTCCCAGCGATTCCAGCCGTAGTCGGCCTCCATCCATAGGATCAATCGGGAATAGGCTTCAGCGATGGCTCGTTCGATCGTGCCCTGAGTGCCCACTGTCATCAGGAAATCAGGGGCCACAACACGAACTCCCGTCAATGGACTACCGCGGACGATATCAACCGTAATCGTGGTCTGAGCGGCCATCTCCAAGCCCGTCGCTGACAATTCGCCGTGCCCCATTGCGGCGTGGGCATCTCCCAGAAACAGGTAGCCGCCGGGAAGGAAAACGGGAAGGAACAGCGTGTTGCCGGGTGCCACTTCGACGAGATCCATGTTGCCCCCATGTGGACCGGCGGGACCCGTCGATGGCACACCCCAATCCGGCGCCGTGCCGATGCATCCCAGCATCGGCGTGTAGGGAATGGCGATCTTGTCATTAAAGAAAATGTGGCCGTCTCGGATCGGGCAAACATGTGCCCCGTGAGGCACATCCGCTCCCAACCATTCGGCCAGTTGTCTCGGAGCACCGGTGTATGTCGAGCACTGGCCGTCGCGCGGCTGAATGTCGTGAATAGTCACGGCTAGAAAATCACCGCGCTGAGCTCCCTCGACAAAAATCGGCCCCGCGACGGGATTGCTGTAGGGAACCTTGCTCTTATCGCGTCGATCTCCGGCTACCCGAATCTGTCCCGACAGGGCGTCCTCTGATTCGACGCGGATCGTTTCGCCCGGCTTGATGGTCGCTCGTGGCGAAAGATGGCGATCGAACTCATAGACCAGCGGCAACGCCGAAACTTGTTGCATGAAACTCTCTCTACGCGACGCGGGGTCGGTGAAACAGTATTGAAGTTGGCAGCGCAAATTCAATGAGAGGCAAGTAGGCGGGCGAGCGGCCAGATTGTAGCACGCGAGGGGTTGCGCTGGGAACCACTAGAGGACACGCGATGAAATCGTGAGATGGGTCTCCTGGCCCGCCCGGACCCGTAAGATGGGCACTCTTGCCCGTCTGCATTGATTATTGGGACTCAGAGACGGGCAAGAGTGCCCATCTTACAGCGCCGGGCATGCCCGGCGTCGCTCCGCTTCTCAACCACGAGTTATCTCTCATCCGTCCAGCATGATTTTTACATAACCCGTAGCCACATCGCCCGTAGGTACTCGGTTTCGGGACAGACCATCGTAACGGGGTGATCTGCGGACGCGCCGGTCTTCGCGAGAATCTGCAATGTCCGGCCCGGTCGAGAGAGATCGATTTCGGAACCTTGCGGCACCGCCTTCTGAGCCGCCGAATGGAGTAGTCGCAGGAAGGTCGGTTCATCGAGTAGCCCGCTGCACGAACAGGTCAGAAGCAGGCCCCCCGGTTCGACCAGTTGCATCGCCAGGCGGTTCATGTCGAAGTGGGCCCGGGTGCCTTCTTCCAGCTCCAGGCGATTGCGAATCAGCTTGGGGGGATCGAGGATCACGACTTCATATTTGCGACCGTTGCGGACCATGTCCCGCATATAGGAGTAAGCATCCGCATGGACAAACTGGACTCGAGCTTGATTCAGGTTGGCGTTGTCCTTGGCCAGTTCCAAGGGGACTTCATCCAGGTCGACGGCGGTAACCTCGCGGGCCTGTCCCAGCTTTTTGGCCTGCACCGCAAACCCGCCAGTGTAGCAGCAAATATCGAGCACAGTCCGGTCGCGGCAGAAGTCTGCCAGCCGCCGCCGGTTGTCGCGCTGATCGCAGAAAAAGCCTGTCTTGTGCCCGCCCGTGAACTCGACCCGGAAGCGGGTTCCGAATTCCTGGACTGTGACCCGTTCGGGGGCTTCGGCGGAGATTTTGGGCTCCAACCCAACGAACCCTTCCTGTCCGTGAACCTGCGGGGCGGTCCTGATTCGCCAATGCTTCGTGCCGCACAAGACTTGGAGGCGTTCCAGAATCGCGTCCACCCGCTGCAGCATGGCCAGGCTGTAAACTTCGGCCGACAACGTGTCGCCGTACCGATCGACGACCAGGCCGGACAGACCGTCTCCTTCGGCGTGGATGAGGCGATAAGTATCGGTTTGCTCGTTCAATCTGAGGAATTTTGTACGGAGATCAACAGCTCGCGAGAGCAACGTGTCCCAGAATGCAGCGTCAATCGGATCGGGGCCCAAGCTGAGCATCCGGACGGCAATTTCCGCTTTGGAATTGAAAAAGCCGTAGCCCAGAACGGTTCCCGAACCATGGGTCACCTGCACCAGTTCCCCGTCGCGGATCCCCGGGGCGATGTCCCCGATTCGCTTCCGATAGAGAAACGGGTGGCTGGTCGGCGATTTCACCTGCACGCGAGGGAGATTGCGGCCTGCGGTGAGATCCAGGGGGCGCGGGGCCAGCAGGGATTCCACAGACTGCGCGGCGTGAGCATGGGGGCGACGGGATTTGGGCGGATTGGTCATCGTTTTATCGTAGCCCGTCCGAACCAAACTTGTCGAGCGACCCGAGAATTCCCCAATACCTGAGACTTTGCTGCTATAAAGCGATCAATTGGTCTACGAATTCTGACGGGACGTGCCATAATCTCTAGGTGAAATTGAAGTTGGTGCAGAAAGTGGCGATCATCATTGTGAAGTTGAATTACCAGGTCGGTAACACTCCTGCTGCTTGGAGAGTCTCGGATTCTCGCGAGCGAAACGCTGCATTTCTTCGTGTCCTTTGTGACCTTCTGTAAAAATCGATTGGAACAGAAGGTCACAAAGGACACAAAGACGGAATAAGTCCCAGCGATGTTTGGTCCACGAATTACACGCGGTTGAGATCGTTTGAGCATGACAAATTTGGTGGAACTGGCTCGTCCGGCAGACTTTCTCGGGATTGCCGCGTTGGATCGTATTTCGTGGGAGGGATCCGGGTCGCAGTTCATTCCGGACGGCGAACATGTCTGGCGAGTCTGGTGCGAATACGCGACCGTGCTGGTCATCCGGTCGGCTCGGGAATTGCCGGAAACGGGTGACATCGCTGCCGCTTTGGTGATGTTTCCAACAGAGCGGCGCGAACAGTTCCTGCACAAGATCATGGTTCATCCCGAATGCCGCGGGCAGGGATTGGGGACGGAATTGATGCAGGCCGGATTGCGGCGAGCGGATGTTCCCGTCCTGCTGACAGTGAATCCGGACAACCAGGCAGCGATCCGCGTCTATGAAAAGTCCGGTTATCGCATTCGGGAACGTGTCGACGGGTATTATCGATCTCACGAACACCGCTATATCATGGAACATCCCGGAAACGGCTCGTAGCCTGACTTTCCAGAGTCGGGCGAATTGACCCCGGTTTCGATCTGTTGCAGCCCCAGTGTTACCAAGAAAAAGCACCCGATTCAGAGAGTCGGGCTACGTGAATTGCCAATATGCCGATCCGTCGCCGAATCATCCTGCTGCAACTGCCTATTCCTCAGCCGGGTTTGGAACCCGCCAAGGGGAATGTGCCGCTGGCGGCCGGCTATCTGAAGATGTACGCGCGGAACCGCGGACTGGAAGAATTCTACGATATTGAAATCTTCCCGCCGCATCTGGCGAACACGCTGAGCGATCACGGCCTGGTCGAAGCCATCCAGGCTCAAGAGCCTTGGATGGTCGGCTTCACCTGTTATCTTTGGAACATCAACCGCAGCCTGTGGGTGGCCGATCACCTGAAGGCTGCCAACCCCGAGCTGTTCACGGTTTTCGGCGGCCCCGAGATCACCGCCGACAATGGTTGGGTTTTGCAGTCCGCCGCGCTCGATTTTGCGAGTATTGGTGAAGGGGAGCAGACCTTCTCCGAGCTGTTGAAGGCATTGACGACTGCGCCACTTCCAGCGGCGGGTATTGCCGGGCTGTATGTCGCACCAGCCGCTTTACGAACCATCGCCGCCATGTCGTCAGTGGTTCCTAGTGCTCCCACCGTTACGGATGATGAACGTCTCGCCGCAGTTCAATCGCTGCCGATTGTCGAAAATCAGTTGCCGGCGGTGCCTGCTTCGAAGGTCGGCACCCTGCCCTTGTTCCGCACGCCGTTGCCCAATCTCAATGCCATCTCGTCTCCATATTTGGAAGGGATCCTCGATGCGGCCGATGAGGGAATGCTGCTCCTCGAAACGATCCGCGGCTGTATCTTCAAATGCAAATTCTGCTACTACCCCAAGAGCTACGACGATCTCTATTTTGTGTCGCGCGACAAGATCGTAGCCAACTTGCAGCATGCCCGGGAACACGGCGCGACCGAGGTCGTATTGCTCGATCCGACCCTCAATCAACGTAAAGACTTTGCCGAGTTTCTGCAGTTGCTGGCCGAGTGCAATCCGGGACGTCGGTTCGCGTACTTCGGAGAATTGCGGTCCGAGGGGATCAACGACGAAATCGCCGCACTGTTGGCGGCTGCCAATTTCACTGAGGTCGAGATCGGCCTGCAGTCCGTCGATCCGGTGGCTCAGGAATTGATGGACCGCAAGAACAACATGAAGGCGTTCGAGCGCGGTGTGAAAGCCATGCGCGAAGCCGGCATCCGCGTCAAAGTGGATCTGATCATTGGCCTGCCGGGAGACACCGTAGCGTCGATCCGCCGGGGCATGAAGTATCTGCGTGACAGCGGGCTGTACGATCTCGTGCAAGTTTTCAATCTGGCCATTCTGCCGGGGACCGCCTTCCGTCAAGAGGCCGAACAGTTAGGGCTCAAGTTCCAGCCGGTGCCCCCCTATTACGTGTTGAAGACGCCCACGCTGGAGATGACCGACTTCTACGAACTGATGGCCGAAGCTCAGGAGATCTTTGAAACGGAGTTCGATCCGCTTCCCGAACCGGTGATCCCGGAAGTGGATGACTGTGGCCTGTTAGCCGACGGCCCGGATGGTCAGTCACTTTGTAAGACATGGCGAATGGACTTTGATCGCAGTGCTGAGCTCGATCTGGTGCTGCCGGCCCCGGGCCAGCGGACTCAGGCCTTCACACTCTGGTTCCAGGGGCACAGCCTCCCGCAGCATCAATCCGACGTGATGGAGACCATAGCGACCTGCCTGCTCGACAATCCTCACTCGACCCTGCAGATTATTCTCGAACCACGAGCTGCGACGGTCGAGGTCACTCCGGAGTTCCTGGACGACTTGCTGCAAGTCTGCTTTCGGACGACGTCGTATCTGGATCGGTTCTATTCGATGGCACCTGGCCGACGCAAAGGGGCCAAGCGGTTGGTCCTGTTACTGTCATGGTCTGTTCGCGATGTGTTGGGAACGGAGTGGATCGATTCACGTGGCGAGTATGCTGACATCGTGTGGCGTGATGCGGAGGACGCAGACGCCGAAATGGCCGAGTTCGAATATGTCTTGGGGGCGGAGTGAATTCGTGGGATAGGCATCCTGCCTGTCAGAGTCCTATCACGACCGACATAAAACAGTGTCGACTCTCGCGAATTTCGCGGAGCGCACGGCATCAAATGCAGTAACGGGGTTGTGGAATCAGCAACTTTTTGCGACTAGCAAGCCGTGCGCTGCGCGAAATTCGCGAGGGTCGAAAGTCCGCCAAAGTCGATTGTTACGGAACTCTGACAGGCAGGACGCCTATCCTACGAAATGCGATCATAGTGGCACACGACACTCCCCACCGCATATGATTTGGCCGTCACTGAAAATGGTCTCCGCAGGGAAGTTGTGCCGTGTCTGAATTCAAAGTGCCGAATGATTCCGAAGCCTTTCCGAATGAATTCCGGATCCTGGGATGCGGCACCAGCCACGGCGTGCCGATGATCGGCTGCCATTGTGCGGTTTGTGAGTCGACGAACCCGCACAACAACCGCACTCGGACCGGGGCCATCATACATACGCCGCTCGGCAATATTCTCATCGACACCTCACCCGAGATGCGGATTCAGCTGATTCGCGAGAAGATCGATCTGATCCATGCCGTGCTCTATACCCACAGTCATGCCGACCACTTATATGGTCTGGATGACCTGCGGTTGTTCGGCCACTATCTCGGTAAATCGGTCACCTTGTACTGTGAAGAGATCGTCGAAATTCAAATCCGCAAGGCGTTTGGTTATGCGTTCGGGGATCATAACGTCAACAACCATCCGGGATCCGTCCCCATGCTGGACCTGGCACGCATCGGTGTCGATCCCATCGACATCCTGGGCGTGACGATTCAGCCCTTGCGGTTGCTGCATGGGAAGCTCCCCGTACTTGGCTTTCGCATTTCCAATCTTGCGTTCTGCACCGATGTCAGCGAGATCCCCGACGAAACCTGGCCGTTGCTGGAAGGGCTGGATGTGCTGTTCATCGATGCCTTGCGAGACAAGCCGCATCCCACGCATCTGTCAGTCCAGCAGGCGTTGGATGTCATCGAACGAGTGAAACCCCGTCAGGCATATCTAACCCATCTCAGTCATAGCCTCGACTACGAGACGACGAATGCTCGTCTGCCGCCGAATGTGAAACTGGCGTATGATGGACTCCGAGTGCCGATTGTCTAGAGCGTGGCTATGCAAACTCGGTATTAAGGCGGCTGCTGAGAAAGTCTGATCACCGATGGCCGACCCGGACCTTGCTCTGAGCGCTTATCTTCAATTGGCGGCGATTTCTCATGCCCGCGGCCAATGGCTGCCGCGTAACAAGTTTCTCATCCTAGCCGGCGCTGCAGCCTGCGCGGCCGGTTTGCTGGGCGTCGCGGAACGCTGTCGCGAATTGGTGAGAGCCCACAGTCCGAACCACATGGTCAGCAAATACGAATCGTTTCCCGCAGCCTTGAAGTCTGCCGAGTTCCAAACGTATCACACACAGCTCAGGAAGTTCTGTTCGATCGAACGTGCCGAGCATCTGCTGCTGGGGCAAGGCTATCAGCTCGAACCAGCGACCGAGACCTCTGCGAATCAGTGCCTTAGGGAAATGGATGTCTCAGCTCTGTGAGTCGGGAGCATTCAGAACGAGTCGACGAATATTCGAAATTGAACCGAGACCGAAACAACCATGAATAAGGCATTTGTCCGTGAACCAGAGCAAGGGATTGAACGTTGTCCAAGGTGCGACGCATTGGGCGAGCCTGTGGGGCTTGATACGGTAAGGGCATTTATCCGTCCTGAGTTCCACGAACCCCTGCCGGACGCGGCTCATTTTTGCCCCTACCCGCCCTGCCCCGTTGTTTACTTCGATATGTTCGAGCGGGTCGTGCTGACCAGCGATATCATTCGCCCGGTCTATCCCAAAGATCAGACGGCGCCTCTGTGCGGCTGCTTCGGATTGACGTGCGAAGACGTGGAGGACGACGTGGCCGAGGGTGGCGTGACACGCGTCAAGGCGCTGCTGGCGAAAGCCAAGTCGGCGGAGGCGCATTGTCGAACCCAATCGGTTAACGGCAAATCGTGTGTCGAAGATGTGCAGCGGTATTTCTTTAAACTTCGTGGTGGGATTTAGAAACGCTAACAGAACCCCACCGAGCTTGCCTCGGTGGGGTTTTGTTAGTGTTTTTTGAGTATCGCTGTGTTTGCCTTGATTCTTCATTGAGGTCCCCATACTCTCGCCAGGCTACTTGATGTCTCTGCCTCATATTCCCTGGAAGACATTTGCAGTGGCTCTGCCTCGCGGCGTGGCCCTCTTCCTCGGATTGTTTGCCCTCCTGAACCTCGTCGGAGAACTCAGTACGACCGGCTTCGACGCCAACTTGTGGTGGATCAATCTGCCCGGTGAATGGCGTTTCCTCGACACTCTCCTGCTAGGTTGGTCAGCATGCTGTCTCCTCTGGTTTGCGAGCCATCAGCGACTATCGGCAACTCACCGCGGCATCCTGACCGTCACCTTCGGGTTGCTAGCGGCGGCCAGTTTATGGAACGTCGCGACGTTTTACGGGCTGGTGCTGAGCGGCGGCATTCAGACGTTATTCCATATCCCGTTTTCGATGTTTGTGGTCTCGTCCCTGATGTTCGTGGTCGGGGGAGTCTGGTGGCCCGCCGCAGCCATCGAGCAGACCACCTCCAGGCTGTACTACTTCGCTGTGGCAACGATGTTTCTGACTTGTACGGGGCTGTTTCCGATCGCACAAATGATTTGCTTCGGCTCGACTGACTACCGTCGACCGGCCGATGTCATCGTGGTGTTCGGCGCCAAAGTCTTTCCGGATGGACGATTATCGAGCGCCCTGGAAGAACGAGTTCGTACGGGATGTGAACTCTACCGCAGCGGCCTGGCGCCCCACATTCTTTTCTCCGGAGGACCGGGAACTGGTGAGATCCACGAGACAGTTGCCATGCGTCGTCGCGCCCTGGAATTAGGCGTGCCGGCCGCGGCCATCACTCTCGATCCTGACGGCTGGGATACCGATTTGACCGCTGAGAACACACTCGAATTGGCTCGCCAGAAGAAGTGGCGACGCATCCTGACCGTGAGTCAGTTTTTTCATCTGCCGCGAATCAAACTGGCCTTTCACCGGCACGGTTCCGAGGTCTACACCGTGCCAGCGGTCCGCCTTTATCAACTGCGGTATCTGCCCTACTTCATGCTGCGCGAGGTCGCAGCCTGGTGGGTTTATTACCTGAGGCCGTTATGGTAGCGCTCTCGCGGCTTTAGAACAACTCGTCAATCGGCCGTCCGGCGGGCAAGACCTGCAACGGTCGTCCCGAGTTGTCCAGATACGATTGATTCGTGTCGACACCCAGATGCCGATAGATCGTCGCCAGAACGTCCTGCGGGATCTTGGGATTATCCTTGGGCACAGAGCCCTTGGAATCCGTCGACCCGACAACACGGCCACCCTGCACGCCACCGCCGGCGATGGCGACCGACATCGCATTGGGCCAATGATCGCGGCCTCCCATGCCGGCTCCGGCACGAGTGTTAATGCGCGGCATACGGCCCATTTCGCCCCAGGCCACGACTAAGGTTCGCTCCAGCAGGCCGCGCTGTTTCAAGTCTTCAATCAATGCGGAATAGGCCAGATCCCAGCGCGGCAGGAACTCATTCTTCAGGGACCAGAAGTTGTCCTCGTGGGTATCCCACCAGCGGCAATCGACAGTGACCAATCGCACGCCGGCTTCTACCAGGCGCCGAGCCAGCAGCACGCGTTGGCCCCAGTTTGGTGCGTCGCCACCTGCGAAGACCCGGGTCGATCGATAGGTCGGGAAGATGCCATAGCGTTCACGGACCGACGTCGGCTCGGCGGAGAAATCAAACGCCTTTCGTGCGCGGTCGCCGGTGACCATTTCCCAGGCCTGACGGTCGAACTCATCCATGGCGGCCATCATTCCGGAAGAATCGAGCTGTCGACGCAAACGATCCACGTTTGTTCGTAGCGCTTTCCTCGACCCCAATCGCTCGACCGAGATCCCTTCGGGAGACCGCAGATTGGGAACGTCGAATGCCGCGTCGCTGCCAGGATCGGCGATTGTCTCGAACGGCCGATAAGCGGCCCCGAGGTACGCCGCGTCGGTCCCCGGGACCATCTTGGGCACCATCACGTACGCCGGCATGCTGGTATTCAGCGACTGCACCTGGCGCTTCACGATCGATCCCACACTGGGCGAAATGTTACCACTGGGATCGCGTGCTGACGGATATCCCGTAAAGCAGATCTGATCACCCGATGAGTGATCGGCCAAGCCATCTTCCTTACGATGATGCATGCTGCGGATGATCGACCATTGGTCGAGGCACGCGGCCGTCTTAGGTAGGTGCTCACACAGTTGAATGCCCGGAATCTTCGTCGAGACGGGCTCAAACTCACCGCGGTATTCGGCGGGAGCATCGGGCTTCATGTCCCACATGTCGATGTGGCTGGGGCCGCCGCGCATCCACAGGATGATGACTGATGTATCGAGACGGTCCTTGGCACTTGGCGCTTCGGCCCGCAGCAACTGTGGCAATGACAACCCCCAAGCCGCACCAGCACCCAGCACACCGGCTCGCAAAAACTCGCGCCGATTGTGCTGCAACGTCGACCGGAACTGACGACATCCAAGAGGTGGGTTGGGACCGCTCATCGTGCGTTACCTCGAGCCTTGCCACTACGTCTAACTTGTTTAGGACTCAGTCTAAACGACGAATCGATATGGATCAATTCTGTTTGATGCAAACTGATCCCAATCTGGAAATCAGCGTTCATCAATATCGACATCGATTCTGATTCACATTTCAGCCCTCCGGGCCGAGAATCACAACTTCCAACGTGCACAGTGAGTAAGTGCCATCCGCTATTGCAGTTATGTTGTACGTCGAATCCGGTATTGACTACACTGAACAATTCAGATTAGGATCCGTGGTGGTGTCGAAGAGTTCCGGGACTGAGTTCTACCTCAGTCGCGGAGTTCCACTTCGAACCAAGGTTTCTGGTGGGACATTCGCTCACCACCAGTTGTTCCTTTCAATCCACAGACTGATTACGGTTGAGTTTGGCACACTTTGAGCAGTTAGATGACTGCATCAGAGCGTGGTGATCTACTGAGCTCTGTGAGTGACTGTCATTTGTCGCCTGCATCGCTCGTGCGATCTACATTTCGTGGCAATTTCGATTCGATCCAGCCTATCAGTCCCTGACAAGCGGCGAGGCTCGTTCACAGGATGTGACGACCATGCTGAGACAACTCCATCCGGATTGCTGCGAGGTCTCCACCCCCGCCAAGCTGAACTTGTTTCTTGAGGTTTCAGCCAGGCGCCCGGACGGTTACCACGAACTCGAAACGTTGATGGTCACCATCAGCCTGTTTGATACTCTGCGTTTTACGCAAACTCAGCCGGGCCACCCCAACTTACGCAATCATTGGTGCGTCTCCCGACAGCAACACGCTACAGCGACATCACTGCCCAGCGGACCCGACAATCTGGTTCTTAAGGCTGCCAGTCTTTTGCTCCGTGAGACCGGTCTCTCAAAGGGCGTCGACATCGATTTGTTTAAACGCATCCCTCTGGCGGCAGGCTTGGCCGGCGGATCCAGCGATGCCGCCGCGACCCTGCTGGGGCTGAACTGCCTCTGGGGCCTCGGGCTGTCGCTCTCTGAGCTACGTGAACTCGGTGCCAAATTAGGCAGCGATGTGCCTTTTTTTCTGGCGGGAACGAATGCCGCAATTTGTCGGGGCCGAGGCGAAATCATTGAACCAGTCCGATTCTCCACGGGTCTGCACTTTGTCATTGTGAAGCCCGCGGCGGGTTTATCGACTGCTCAAGTTTTCCAGAATTGCCAACCTGCCCAGACTCCAAAGTCCGCTGGCGAATTGGTCCGATCGTTGCATTGCGGTGATCTCGGGCGTGCTGGAACCCAAATGTTCAACCGTCTTGGCGCCCCTGCGGAGCAGCTCTGTAATCAGGTCTCGCAACTGCGAGATCGTTTTGCAAGTCTGCCGGTTTTCGGTCATCTCATGTCAGGCAGTGGTACCAGTTATTTCGGTCTGTGTCACAACAGTCAGCAGGCTCGTCGTTTGGCGGGTCGTTTGAAGTCGACCCATCCCGGTCAAGTGTTTGCCGTGCAAAGTTGCGTTTGAATAGTGGGTGGTCAATTCTACTCGCTCCACCAGTCGTGACGACGGTTCAATTAATACTGCAGATATCGCAGCGAATCATTCGAACAGGTAGATACCTGATTGAGTGAAAATGGACTGTATTGTACGTCGTAGAGCGGCTCGTGGAATTGCCGATCTCAGCAGCCTGGGATTCCCGCATCAAGGAGAACGGTCGTGGAAATCACCGAAGTTCGCATCAAGCTTATGGAAGATCAACAGGAACGCTTGCAGGCTTTCTGTTCGATCACGTTTGACAGTTGCTTTGTTATTCGCGACTTGAAAATCATCGAAGGGTCGAAAGGCTCATTCGTCGCGATGCCCAGCCGCAAGCTGACCGATCGCTGCCACACCTGTCATTCCAAGAATCACCTCCGTTCGCTGTTCTGCAATCATTGTGGGTCTCGTCTCCAAGAAGAGCGAGCCATCAAAGCGGACGACGGCCGCGCCAAGCTCTACGCCGACATCGCCCATCCGATCAATTCCCGCTGCCGCGAAATGATTCAGAATAAGGTATTGCACGCATACGAAGAAGAACTGATCAAGGCCCAGCAGCCTGGTTATATTTGCTCCTACGACGACTACGGCGAAGAGGGCTACGAAGATCTCTCCGACTACATCGTCATTCCGATGGAGACCCGCCGAGAGCCCCGCGAAGCAGTTGCTGCCGCTCCCGATTCAACGCTACGTCTCGATACCCCGGCAGCGGTACCGAACAACGGAGGTCCGCATCACAATGCGACGCCCAGTTGGATGCGAGAGAATTTTGTAGCTCAGCGTTCAGCCGACGGAGAAGACGGCTTTGGCAAAGGGATTCTTTAACAACGCATAAAACAGTTGCCGGGGACGAAGCACGGAACTTTGTGGGGCTTTCTTCGTGACCTTCTGTTTAATATAAGAAATGGAACAGAAGGTCACAAAGGGCACGAATTTTATTGAGAATCAGCCGCAGGGTGCGGGCGCGTTCCCGCTGATGGATCGTTTTCTACGCCCCTGTTTCATTCGTGGAACGACTATCCCAGCAATTTCATCAACGGCTTACCGTCATGCGCCACCTTAAACGGTCGCCCTGACTTCGAGAAAAACTCTTCCTGCAATGGCAGTCCCATCGCATAGGCGATCGTGGCATTGAAATCGGCAACTGCCACTCCGTCCTTGTCGGGCCGGAAGCCCTCCTTATCGGAGGTCCCGTAGAACTGCCCGCCCTTGATCCCGCCGCCGGCGAAGAACCCCGAGAATACTCCCGGGTGGTGATCGCGTCCGCCATTCTGATTTAAGGCCGGCGAGCGACCAAATTCGGTGCCCAGGACAATCAACGTCTGGCTTAGCAGATTCTTCTCTTTCAGGTCCGAAATCAACGCTGCCACAGCCTTGTCGAGAATCCCCGCTCGAGTCGGCAGCTTATCCGTCTGATACAGATCAACGTGCATATCCCAGCCATCGAGCATCACCTCGATAAACCGCACGTCATGCTCCACGAGCCGGCGGGCCAGCAGGCAGCCCTGACCAAAACGATCCCGCCCATAGCGGTCCCGCACCTCGGGCTTCTCTTGATTCAAGTCGAACGCCTTCAGCTCTTCACTGTGCATCAACTGATCTGCCTGGCGATAAAACTCACTATAGGCATCGACCTGTTTCTGCGGGTATTTCTTACGAAACGCTGAATCGAATTTCCCGACCAGTTCCATCCGCTTCGTAAACGAATCACCAGTTACGTACTTCGGCGAGACCGTATTCTGCAGGCCGGAATTGGGATCGGCGATCGGCACCGGCGTCAGAGCCGGCTCGAGGAACCCCGCCCCCGGATGGCGCTGATCGCCATTCACCAAGACGTTGTCGGGCAATGTCGCGTTCTGTCGTCCCAGAATCTTGAGACCCCAAGCCCCCAATGTCGGGTGGCGGATCGAGGCGATCTCTTTATAGCTGGTCCGCAACAGATAGCGACCCCCTTCATGGTCTCCAGTCTGAGTCGTCATCGAACGTACGACAGCCATGTGATTGGCCAGTTTGGAAAGCTCCGGCAGCGTCTCACCAAACTGCATTCCGGGGACGCTGGTTGCAATCCCTTTGGTCTCGCCCTGGTTGGGATGTCCGGGCTTCAAATCAAACGTGTCGAGATGCGTCATCCCGCCCGCCATGCACAAGAATATGACATGCTTGGCAGTTCCCTTTCGCGTGGCCTTTGGAGCAGCGGCGGCAGGCTTCTTGTCATCTGCGCCCAATGCCGCACCGAGTGGCATGAGGCTCACACCGAGCATCGCTTGGGCGGCGTATTCCATCATCGAGCGACGGGACAACATATGGTCGTAAGAGTTCGTCAGCATTGAAAATGATTTCCCGCAAGTGAGCCGGGTGTCGTGAGGCCCCGGACCATTCCGCATAGATTAGATATTGATATCGTTGTGTCACTCTCGAATAGTCCGGGGCCTCAGGGCACCCGGCTCGCCTGGACCATTTTGATTGTGATGTTGGTTCGAAAAACGTTACTGAATAAACAAATATTCGTGAGTATTCACGAGCGCCCAGATGACATTGCCGTATCCAGCATTACCATGCTGCTTGATCTCAGCCAGGGCGGCTTGGCGTTCTTCCGGTATCGACTTCCGGCTGAGAATCGTCTGAAAAATCACATCCACGCGATCTTCCGGAGTCTTCGCCGCCATGACTGTCTCGTACATCAACGACTTCTCTTCGAGCAACATGTGAGTGATCGGCCCGTTAAACATCTGCAATGCCTGCGGGACTGATCCTTCGGTCGAAGATGCCTCAATCGACTCACGATCCGATTGACCAAACTGACGCAAGAAATGGCTCGGAGGCACTGGCTGCGGCAACTCGGAAGCACGTACCAGCAACAACCCCTTATAGGTATAGTTCTTATTCCGGGCATCTCGCATCTTGCCGCTGGTCGCTTCACGCAATTGCTTGTCGCGTTCGAACACCTCTTGGGCAGTCGCCGTCGCCAGGTTCACATTCAGAAACTGGGTCTGCACCTTGGCCGGCTCGATTTGATATTCATCCGGCTTATGGACCGCCAGCGTGATGAACGAATCCCAAGCCTGCTCGGCCGTCATGCGACGCAGAATCGGTCCCGGGAAGTGATACGGCTCAGCGAGATTAATCTCCGCGGAACTCGCCTGCCGCTGAAACGTTTTCGTATTCAGGATGATTCGCAGATACTCCTTCAGATCGAAGTTGACGCGAATCATCTCGGCCGTCAAGAAATCCATCAGCGCGGGATTTTCGGCGACGGTGTCGTCACGCATTCCATCCACCGGTTCAATCTGACCCGCGCCGAAAGCTCGCTTCCACAGGCGATTGGCGATGGTCTTGGCGAACCGCGGATTCTCTCGCGACGTCAGCCAGCGAGCAAACGCGATGCGGGGCGGCTCGCCCTTCTTGATTTCCGCGGGCGGATCAAAAATCGTCTGCGGAGCCACCACGGCACCGGGCTTGGCGTCGGTGTATTGATAGTCGGCCGGCAACTTCAGCGGACGCGGAGAATCGTGAACCTCAAACAAATTCCCCTGTAACATCCGGTTGTATTTGCCGCCCCCATCAAACTTTTCGTCGACCTTCTTAAGCTCTTCTTGCAACCGCTTGACCACATTTCCGCCGCCAAACTTTTTGTCACCGGGATTCACTCGCGGCTGAGTCCCAAATGTAAACGCCGCCATTTCGTAGAACTCGTGCTGAGTCCACTTATCATTTGGATGATCGTGGCATTGAGCACACCCGATCTGCGTCCCCAGGAAGATACGAATGGTATTATTCATCGCGTCCAGTGGCATGCCCGTATCGCGCAGAATATAGCCGACCTCTGGATGATCCCAGATCTTTCCCTCGGCCGTCAGCATCTCATAAACCCACTTGTCATAGGGCTTGTTCGTTTCCAAGCTGACACGGACATATTCATTGAAGGGCCGCCCTGGCACATTGTTGGTGAGGCGTTCATTGAGCCGCAGAATATCAGCCCAATAGTTGTAAAAGCTGCTGGAATAATCGTCCGTATTCAGCAGCGTATCAATCAGCCGACTATGCCGGTCGGCATCCTTCTGAATCACAAAGGTCCGCACCTGCTTGTATGTCGGGATGCGTCCGGTGATGGTCAGATAGACGCGCCGGACGAATTGCTCATCCGTCAGCGGAGCATTCGGCGTGACCTTATACTTGGCGTAATTCTTCTCAATGAGCGAATCAATGTGCGCCGCCGAGCTCTTCACCTTTACGCGAGTCTCGGGATCAACCTTGGTGACGACCACCTTCCGCTCGGGCACCGGCAACGGCGGCTCGACCGGCTTGTTGGGTTTCTTCTTTTTCCCCTGTCCCTGGCGATTTTGAGCAAACAGCTCGGACCGGAGTCCAACTGTCGGCAACGAGACACCGATCAGCAACAGTGACATCGCCAAGCTGAAGCCGACGAGAAATCGTCGAGAAGCACAAGCCATCCGCATCATGGAAGCCTCAAACCTAAGCCCGCGAGCACATCGTGCCGTACGCGGAGGACGCCTTCGCAGCGAGCGTCGCGAAACGCATCAGAAACCCATCAGAGTCGTCAAGTTATCAAGTCTACAGGATCGATTGTAAGTGTTCGCCGCGAACCAAACCCATATAAAATATGTGAAAAGTCCGTTATCCAAGCGACCGATTCAATTTGTAAATCGACTTCATGGAAGGGTGAGGGACCCTCTGGGGCCGTCACCCTTCCATGAAGTCGAAAATACCCTTCGTGGCGTACCCCGAACTGGCGCGCGTTTCCAACGTCACATAGGAACGATGCTTGGGGCGTCCAGATTTGCTTTCGATCGCCAGGAAAGGCAATTGGAAGCGGTCGGCTGGTTAAGATTAGCCGAACCATCTGCCGTTCCGCGCCTCTCTAATCAGGAGAGATCTCCTGGCGCAGCCACTCATCCAGGAATTGCTGTAACAGATACCATTACAAAGCCTTGTGGCTGAAAAACGACGCCCGACTATCACACTTTCATTCGCTACGACCAGTAGAAACGGCCCCTCCACTCCGAATCAGGCCCTGTCGACTTTGACCCGCTTGCCAACATTTGAGGGGTGTGCTATAACCTGTTTCACAGCAGCGACATCGCTCGTATTCAGGTTGTTCCCGGTCGAGCGACACGTTGCTAGTTTTTTTGGACAGATAGCTCAGTTGGTAGAGCACAGGACTGAAAATCCTGGTGTCGGCGGTTCGATCCCGCCTCTGTCCACTTTTTCTTTCCGTTCTCAGTTGCCGCTGATGACTCTTGTCGTCCGGCAGCCAGAACGAGCACTTCTCGGTCTGATTTCCTGTAGACCCACTCTCAAATTCTCCAGGTCTCTTTATTCGATTGGCCTTGGTCCCCGATCCCCCCAGTGGGCGTGATCCGGGAACTCGATCGCACGATCAGGCCACGTTCTAATGATGAATGTTATGAGCAAAGAGGCTGGTCTCTTTGTTGGTTAGACCCAACACACGAATTCATGTGCAATCTTTGGGTGCTTTGCTCCTTTCGTTCTGACGCATGTTTTGCTCGTCCCGCCGAAGAGTGGCTCGCCCTTTATCAAATGCCACCGCCGTCAGACAGCGGTGGGCTGTCCGACGGCGGTGGTGTTATTTGCAGGGACTTGCCGTCAGCGAAAAGGGGATTCTCGCTGACGGTGGTAGATTGGGATTTGCTCCCGTCTTAATTACTTCGATTCGAGTTTGAAGTCGAAATTATTTGAGCCGAGTTCGACGTTGGCGGTCAGGGTCGAGGCGGTGTTGTATTTTGGGAGGGCTTTTTCTTTCGCGCGGTCACCGGTGCCGTCGAGATCGGTGCTGATCTCGACGCGGTTCTTACCGGGGACTCCTCCTTTGTCTCCCGATTTTCCCTTCAGTTCGTATTCGCCACTTTCATTAGTGATTCCCCCCGAGGCGGGGCCGTCTTCGGGGATGAAGACGACTCGGGCATTGGCCAGAGGCTGGTCGTTCAGCGTGATCTTGCCCGTGACTTCGGCCAGTTCGGGGCCTTTGTCGACTCCGCTGCAACCCGCTGCGAAACACATTCCCAACGCTCACACCAGCCAAACTCGAACACTTGCAGGTTGATGCATTACAGATTTCATGAGCTGCTTTCCAAAACCAAATTGATGAAAAAGACCAGGCACTGCTCTGCAGGTACCGAACTGGTGATTGCGCAACTCGGAATGGTCCGAGCTGCTCCGCCGCTGCTCGATTCACGTTTGAGAAAGTCCCGGTCACTGAAAACAAAACAGCCCGGCAGCGCGAAAAATTCGCCCTGCCAGGCTGTGGATGTTGCGGAAGTTAGTACTCGCCGACGACGACACCATCGGCTCGTAGAGCTAACTGGATTGACAGGGCCAAGGACATGTTCTGACTGACGAATCGGACAGATCCGTCGGTCACGCCGACATGAATGCCGCCCGTATGTGAGCTGTCGGGTTGGCGGTTGTCGAAGCGGGTCGCGGAGCCGTTGATTTCGGCGTAGGTTCCCATGATGAAACCGATGGCCGAGAACCAGTTGTAATTCCCGTTGTCGCAGCCGGGAGCCGATACGCCGGCCCAAACACCACCCATGGTAATGCCGTCACCGGACATTCCTGCGGGCTTCACCCGAGTGCCGCGTTCAAATGCCATCCAGACATTCGAAGTCCCATCGGAAATGGCCGACATTGGAACATTGCTGTTGGCGAAGAAGATTCCACCAGGGTCTGCCAGGCTGCCACAGTTATTGTTGTTGCCCATTACGGCGATGTAGTTCGACATTCCGAGGGCCGTAGCCGTCCCCGAGGAACTGGGGACCTTCACCGTGGCGTTGGTGTTCTGGCTGGGGTTCAACCACGTATTGGACGGGCAGAGGTAAACGGGAAGCACGGTTCGCAACAACGCGATCTGGCCCGTAGTGTCGATCGGCGCACTGGGGCTGAGAGCCGTATACAGGTTCCCTTGATCCAGATACGGCAGAACGAATGTTCCCCAAGCCCACCCCGAGGCACCTGTAAAGCCAGTCCCGGCTGTGTTACCGCTGTGGATAATGCCGGGCGGGAACAGCTTAAACGTGTCGTGGTAGTTGTGCATGGCCAAGCCAATCTGCTTCAGATTGTTCTTGCATTGCGAACGACGAGCCGACTCGCGAGCCTGTTGCACAGCCGGCAACAGCAAGGCAATCAGGACCGCAATGATTGCGATCACGACCAACAGTTCGATTAGCGTAAAGCCACGG
>JAQGHS010000097.1 GCA_028291605.1 Planctomycetaceae bacterium
AGCATCGTGCCATCTAGATAGGCATCGATTGAGAACTTTCCGAGCCGCACCAGCCGCAGGAATTGCTTGCCGAAAATCGTCCCCGAGGCCGTTAATTCCCCACTGTCAGTCTGCACGATGGCTTGCAACATGGTGTGGAAATCGGACGGTTCAGTGGACGTGGTTTCGGTGATCTCGATGCCCCGTTCGCGGGCCAGCAACTCGGCGTTGACGATGTTCACGCTTTCGTCGAGAGCCGATTCCAGCAAGCCGCAGGCGAAGGCGTTGGTGATCAGCTTGGTCTTCTTCGACGCCGCTTCACCACGATAGTTGACCACCGCCGATTTGACGCCGGTCGACTTATTCTGTTGAGCGAGCAGCAGCCCCAACCGGCGGCCCAGATCGAGATAGGCCTTCATGTCGGCCATCTCCGTGCTGGTGATCGGCGCCATGTTGACGGCGTGGCGGACTTCGTTGCGGATCAGGAAGCCCGAAATGATTTCCGCGGCTTCAATCGCGACCGATTCCTGGGCTTCTTCGGTCGAAGCACCCAAATGCGGCGTGGTCAGCAGGTTCTTGGTCTTCAGCAACCGAGAATCGGCCGGCAGCGGTTCGGTTTCGAATACGTCGAGTGCGGCACCCGCCACATGGCCCGAATCCAGGGCGTCGGCGAGAGCCGTCTCGTCGATGATGCCGCCGCGGGCACAGTTAATCAGTCGCACCCCTTTGCGCAGTTTGGCGATCCGCTCGGCACTGATCAAGCTCTTGGTCTCTGCACCGCCGGGAGTGTGTACGGTAAGGTAATCGCACAGCGGCAGCAGTTCGTCGATATCGCGATAAAGCGTAATACCCTGTTCGGCCGCCTTCTCGATGGAGAGGAAGGGGTCGTAACCCACGACCTTCATTTCCAGGCCAATGGCCCGGCGAGCCACCGATTGCCCGATGCGACCGAGGCCCACGACGGCCAGCGTTTTCCCAGCCAGTTGTGTTCCCGTGAAACTCTTCTTGTCCCACTTGCCGGCCTTCATGCTGGCGTCAGCGGGGGCGATATAACGGGACAGGGCCATCATCATGGTGACGGCGTGTTCTGCGGTGCTGGTGGTGTTTCCAGCCGGGGTGTTCATGACAACGATTCCGGCCCGGGTGGCGGCATCCAGATCGATGTTGTCGACGCCCACTCCCGCTCGGACGATAATCTTCAATCGCGGCTGATCTTTCAGGATCTCCGGCGTCATCTTGGTATCCGAGCGAATGATCACGCCATCAGCTTCGCGCAACAACTCGCGGATGCCGGCCACGCCCAGTTTGTCCGCTTTCTCGTTGTTAACGATGACATTCAGACCAGGGGTGGCCTGCAGCAAATTGATACCGGCAATCGACAAGCTATCCCGACACAACACATTGAACATGACTAGCGTCTCACACTTCACTGGGGGCGGAAACAGACGGCCCGCAACGAGGGGGCTCAGCCGGGGCCGCGAAAAAATATCGGAGGGCTGATATCAGCCTAACTGAATACTTGGTAAACGATTGCGGCAAATGACCAGATCCGGAAGGGATGAGCTGCCAACTCGCGCAAATGTGGCGGGTATCGTAGGGGGAGGGAGCCCAATTCGTAAAGAGCAGGCTGGACACGGCGATCGACGATGCGGATCGCTCATCGTCCATAAGTCCCACAGGTCCTATAAGTCCCATTCGTCCCATTGAAACTCAGGACCTATGCGACCGATCAGACAGCCTTAGGGAAGCTTGCGCGAGTGCGCTTAAACGCCAGACAGCCAAGGGTTTAGCAAGATTCGATAACCGTGGTAGAAGGTATCGATGGCCTCGGAATTTATGCGGGCAGACGTCAGCGGCGCGTAGAAGAAGGCGATGGCGTTCATAAACCACAAGGGCGCATCGAGGACTCGAAACAGGGCGATTAACCACGGTGGCGACAGTGCATAGGCGATGAGCGCTGTCATCGAGAAGCAAATGTAATCCGAACCGGTCAGGGCGCGCGGTTGGTGATGATAGGTGGCGATGTGCAACAACATAGTCGCGGTTCCCGAATCAATAAATGAGCGGGGTCTCGTGGATTATGCGGACTTGAATTGAGATCTAACCAACGAGGTGCCGAACGGCACGAACTTCGACGGGAGCACCACAGATGCAGACTTTCGCGGTGGCCCACAACCAATAAAACGATTTTTGCGACGGCCTGTCTCCCGGAATCAGGGGCGCTGGAGGTCATTTTTTATACCCGACGGCGAATGAGCAATTTTTTAGGATTTTACCGGCTGGTGCAGGGGTATGGGTCTGTTCAACGCATGCTTGATGGCGACATGTTTTGATGCGAATAGGGAGGTAAAAGATCGCGAATGTGCGGTAAAACCCGCATTTTGGAGCGTCGCCAATTCGCACTTCGGCGAGGAAGACTCTAACATCACGGAATTGAATGCGAATCGCAGGCATGTCGGTCAGGCTGTGCCTGACATCCGCCATCTGCGACAAAACCGATATCGAATCGCGTCAGGCACAGTCTGACCTACTCCGTCGCGAAATCATCTTGAATGACCTCCGTATCCAACCCGGGCATTGACTGGAACGAATGGCAAACGTTGTGCGCCCTGCGCGACACGCCCGCGATCTTTTCGCGACTCCAGGAATGCTCAGGTTCGGAACTTCAGGTGCAGGCTCGCTTGCGTCGGGAGTTTCCCGAATCGCTGGTGCGGGGCGCGATCTCATTGCAGGAACTGCGGCACAAGGCCCGTGCCAAGTTTGCGCTGGGTGACCAACTGTGGCTGGACCGAGTGGGTTTGGAACAATGCACGAGTGAACTCGTTGCGGCACACAAATCGGCCCGGTTTTCAGGCTTGGTCTGGGACTACTGCACCGGAATTGGATCCGACGCAGCCGCATTGGCGAAGAGTGGCTGCGATGTGGTGACCGTGGATACCGATCCCGCCTGCAGTCTGCGGGCCAAATGGAACGCCGCGATCCTCTCACCGGCACGATCTCCGCTGTTTGTGTGTGCCCGAGCCGAAGACTTGACCGATCGTTCCGGCTGGCTGCATATCGATCCCGATCGCCGAGTGACCCAAGCCACGCGCGCCGTGCGGATCGAAGACTACGTACCCGGCCTCGAGCAATTACAGAACTGGACTCGCGAGTTCGCCGGAGGAGCGATCAAGCTCAGTCCGGCCGCGAATTTCGGGGGCAAGTTCAACGATGCCGAGATCGAGCTGATTAGTGTTCATGGAGAATGCAAAGAAGCAACCGTCTGGTTTGGCCGACTAGCGGGTGAAAAACCGTGGCGAGCCACCGCATTGCCCTCCGGCGAGACGCTGGCGGGAGAGCCCATGGAAGCTGTTGCCGATATCCTGCCATTAGGTCGATACTTGTTCGATCCCGACCCGGCGATCGTGCGTGCCGGGCTGGTCGATTTGCTGGCCGAGCGCTTGGGCCTGGCGCGCTTGGATGCCGCCGAAGAGTATTTAACGGGCGATTCGCTCGTGGACTCGGCATTCGTCCGAGCCTTCGAGGTGGAGACGGAATTGTCGAACAATCCGAAGGACGTTCGAGCTTATTATCGAACATCCCCGTTTGGGCAGTTGGAAATCAAATGCCGGCATATTCCCGTGGAGATTGACCGCCTGCGCAAGCAGTTGGATCTTCCCGGGAAAGAAGCGGGAGTGTTGATTTTCGCGCGCGTGTCAGGGAAGGCCAGGGCGGTGGTGGCGCGACGTGTTTGAGCGCTATTAATGTCGAATCAAAGGGACTTCGCCCCAGAGGGGCCGACGTAGGTAGCCAGGGGCGGAAGCCCCTGGAAAGACGCGAAACGAGACGATCCCGCCCCGGAGGGGCCGGCGAACGATCGTCCATCTATATCTTGGCAAATGCCAATCACGTCCGAAATACACATCTACTCCCAAAGATATCGTTCGTCAAAATCGATCTCATGACGAATCAATAATCCGAGTAGCTCTTGCTTAAAAGAGCGAGTCTTATGATGTTCTTTTTGGTCATGAATGTACTCAGAAACCGCCTCCTCATTCGATTTACTCACCGAGAATGCGCCGTATCCGAGCTGCCAACCAAATGTCTTTTGGTCGGGGATTTCACGATGAATCCACGCTGATGAATTCGATTTCAGGTCACGCACCAAGTCCGATACCGATTCGGTCGGATGTTGCCCGACGAGTAGGTGAATATGGTCTCCGGTGCCACCCGCGGCCAAAAGGACGTGTTTGCGATTCGTGAGGATTCCGCCGAGGTATTCAAATAGACGATCTTCCCACAATGGTTCAATCAGGGACTTCCTGTCCTTTGTGCTCCACACCATATGAACCCGTAAGTTGCAATAGGAGCCTGACATTAAGAGTCTCCGGAGTGAAGTTGGTACCGAACCGTCCAATTCGGCATTCGAATGGTTTATCGTTCGCCGGCCCCTCCGGGGTGGGATTGTCATTCGGTCGGATTTTCCAGGGGCTTCCGCCCCTGGCTACCTACGTCGGCCCCTCCGGGGCGAAGACATGCGAAATTCATCGTTTAGGGATTCTCACTCGTCACCCGCCTGATTCCTCAAACACGCCACCGCGATCCGAATTTCCTCATAGGAAACCTCTTCGCTGAGATGATCGTAGATCGGTTTCAGGCGTTCGACGCCGACTTGATGTGCGGCGTCGCGAATGCGGGCGAAGGTCGTTGAGGCGACCCAGGGTGTCGGGTCGGTGATCTGTTCGGCCTCAAGATATCCTTGCAGATACTGACCGACCGTCGCGGGTGCTCGATTGAGTTGCGCGGCCACCTCGGCCAGGGATTCACCTTGTCGGAATAGCTCGTAGGCGCGGTTTTGTGCGGCCGGAACACTCTTGGGTTCGGTGGACTCCACAGGCTTGGGTTTGAACTTCGTTCCGGGTGCAAAGACGTCGCCTGGCACGTTGTTGGCCGCACAGTATTTGGCGATGCAGCCCACGAACTGTTCGCCGTAGTCGGTACTCTTCTTATCGCCGACACCGTTCACTAACTGGAAGGCGGGAATCGAGGTCGGACGCAGGCGGGCCATGTCGCGCAGCGAAGCGTCGCTGAAGACCATGAAGCTTTGCAGGTCACGCGCTTCTGCGATCTGCCGGCGCAGGCCACGCAGCTCTTCGAAGAGCCCGCGATCAACACCTTCCCAGCCGCTGGTTTCCGCTCGGGAGACCTTCTTCTGCTTCTTCTCGGCGGGGCGCAACAGCTTGGGGGTGATTTCGCCTTTTAACACAGCCCGCGCGGCCGCGGTGAGTTGCAGGACTTGATATTCCCCTTCGCGGGTGAGAAATCCCTGGCCGATAAGCTGCTCAATCCAGCCGCGAATATCCTTCTTGCCGTGGTCTTCCAGCAGGCCGTAGGTACTCAGCTTGTCATGCCCGTTTTCTAGAATGCGTTGTTCTTTCGAACCCAGCAGCACCTGGGCCGTGTAGTCGGCACCGAATTTCTGTTGCAGTCGCACGATGCACGACAAGATCTTTTGCGAGATGATGAGCGCGTCACTCACAAGGTCCAGTTCGTCGAGGCAGACGTCACAGGCCGAGCAACTTTCGCCGGGATATTCCTGGCCGAAGTATTCCACCAGATGACGATGCCGGCAGGCTGCGCCGCCGCAGAATTCCTGCATGGAGCGGAGCGTGGCTTCCGCCGCGACGGCGGCTTCGCCCGTTAGTTCGCTCTGCATTTTTTTCCACAGCATGAAATCCTGGCCGGAATGGAGAATGACACATTCCGCTTCCAGCCCATCGCGGCCGGCGCGGCCACTTTCCTGCTGATATGCTTCCAGTGACTTCGGGGCGCCACAGTGAATGACATAGCGCACATTCGATTTATCGATGCCCATTCCGAAGGCCACCGTCGCGACGATGGTCTCGATTTCGTCCTTCAGGAAGGCGTCCTGGTTGGCGACGCGATCCGCATCCGACAGTCCGGCATGGTAGGCGCGGCTGTGAAAACCGAGACGATTCAACGACGCCGAGAGTTCTTCGCAATCGGTGCGACGAATGCAGTAGATGACCCCCGCTTCCCCCTTGTGCCGATCGAGGATCTCGCGGACCTGCTTCAACTGGTCGAATCGCGATTGCACACGATAGACGAGATTCGGACGGTCGAACGAACCGACGTGAAAAATGGGACCGTCGAGATTGAGCTGGCGGGCAATGTCTTCGCGGACCGGTTCCGTGGCGGTGGCGGTGTAGGCATGGACGGCCACGCCGGGGAAGTCCTCTTTCAATTGGCCCAGCAACCGGTATTCGGGCCGAAAATCGTGCCCCCAACTGCTGATGCAGTGGGCTTCGTCGATGGCGAAGAACGAGATTTTTTGTTGCTGCAGGAACTGCCGCGTTTGCTCGTTGCAGAGTCGCTCGGGTGCGACATAGAGAAGTTTCAGGTGGCCACTCGACATGTCGTCAGCGACGCGACGGCGCTCGCCGGGCGTGAGGCTGCTGTTGATGCAGGCGGCGGGAACTCCGCATTCGGTCAGCGCGTCGACCTGGTCCTTCATCAGCGAAATCAAGGGGGAAACGACAACAGCTAGGCCCGGCATTTGGACGGCGGGCGCCTGAAAGCAGAGCGATTTGCCACCCCCCGTGGGCAAGACGACAACGGAATCTCGGCCCTCCAGGACGGCCGACATCGCCTCCTGTTGCAGCGGGCGAAAACTGTCGTATCCCCAGTATTTTTGGAGAATCTTACGTAGCTGGTCCACTCAGGGGCCTCGGGAGTTGGCGGGTAGATTTCGATTGGATGGTAGACATGGATTTTATCCCCGTGGCGCGGCTGACGACAACACTTGTGAATTGAATTGGGGATTTCGTGGTGGAAACCGTAGGATAGGCATCCTGCCTGTCACCTCTCTGGTTTCAAAATGACAGGCAAGATGCCTATCCTACGGTATGTTTCGTGCTCATTGCTACAAGGTTGACTCATCGTGAATGCCGCTGAATTACGTGCTGTGCAGGCTCCGTTTAAGGAGCGTTATCGAAGCGATCCCGCTACGGCGTTGAAGACGCTGACGGCTGAAGGTCAGTTGGGAGTGGGGTCTCAGACCTGCCGGTTGGAGATGCCGTGTGGAATGGTGTCTGCCGGTTTGCATCCCGCTGCGGGAGGCGATGGCAGCGGGGCCTGTTCGGCGGAGATCTTATTGCAATCTCTGGTCGCCTGCGCCGGGGTGACACTGACGGCGGTTGCGACCGCGATGGAATTGCCCGTGCAGGGGGGCACGATCACCGCGGAGGGGGATCTGGATTTCCGGGGGACCCTGGGGGTGAGCAAAGAGGTTCCGGCAGGCTTCACGGCGATTCGATTGCGGTTTCAATTGCAGTCGACCGCGACTCCTGAGCAGTTGGCGACGTTGATTAAGTTGACCGAACGGTACTGTGTCATCTTTCAGACGTTGCGGACGCCGCCCGCGATTACGACGGAGTTGAGTGTGACGACGGCATAAGTCCGTTGTGTGAATCTCGCTCCCCTCGCCCTGGTACTCCGGGGAGAGGGGATGGGGGTGAGGGGCACGATCAACCAGCGACTCGTAGTCCAGATTTCCGCGAAAACGCCGGTCTTTGAGGATCAAATCGAACGACGCTCGAATGCCCCTCACCCCCGACCCCTCTCCCCGGGGTACCAGGGCGAGGGGAGCGAGGTCAACGCAAGAAGCTTGTGATGACCTATGCACTGAAACTCCTCAAACAGTCCCACGTATGGCGGTTCACTGCGTGACCTGTTCGGCCTCGCTCTTTGCCGGTTCTTCGGCGACCGCGGGCTTCGGCGCCTTCGGCGTCCGTCTGCGAGGTGGCTTAGCCGGAGGAGCAACCGGCGGCTCAGCGGCAAGGGGCTGCGGTGCCGCTGGTGGTAGATTGATCGTCCTACGGTTGATGACGACCGAGCGACGTTCTTCGAATATGGGTTCCGAGATCGGTCGGCGCGGGGCGTTGGACAGGCTGACGATCACCCCCAGGGAAATCAGGCTGACCACCAGATTGCTGCCGCCGCAACTGATCAGGGGATGGGAAATCCCTTTCGGCGGCACCAGCGCCGTGACCACGGCGATATTTAATGCGGCCTGGAATACGAGCTGCATTAACAGGGTCGTGGCCACCGTGCGTTCAAAACCGCCTCGCTCCAGGCGCGACAACAGCCGCAGGCCGAAATGCAGCAGGCCCGCCCACAGGGCGACCACGCTGAGCGTGCCCAGCATCCCGAGTTCCTCGCCAATCACGGCGAAAACAAAGTCCGTATTGGCTTCGGGCAGAAAGCTGAGTTTCTGCCAACCTTTTCCGAGGCCGACACCCCAGAATCCCCCCGCGCCCAACGTCGCCAGCGATTGCTGGATCTGATATGGGGCCTTGTTGAGATCAGTCCAGGTCGCGACGAAGCCCGTGATTCGCTGCAACTGGTAGGGTTTATTGATGACGAGATAAATCACTGCCGGAACTGCGGCAGCCAGGCCCGCCAGAAAATTCCTCAGTGGCCATCCCGACAGCCACAGCATGACCGCCGCGCTGAAACACAGGAATAACGCCGTTCCCAGATCGGGTTCGAGTAACACCAGCGGTACCATCAGCGCCACGGGCAGGCAGAACAGGATCGGACCGATCATCCAGCTCCTGAGATAACTGCGATAGCGATGGAGCAGGGCACCCAGGAGTAATGGCAGGGCGAGCTTGGCCAATTCTGAGGGTTGTAGTGAGACGGGTCCGAAACGCAGCCAGCGTTGGGCCCCTTTGACTCGAGTTCCGATGCCCGGGACCAGCACGATGACCAACAGGGCGAGTGTCGCGACGAAAAGCCAGGGCGAAAGTGTGCGGAGCGTACTCGAGGGGGTGACTGCGGCGATGGCCGCCAGGGCGAGGCCCAGAGTGACAAACATCAAATGCCGCGACAGGTGAATCTGTTCGAAGTTGGTGGGGCGCGAGGTGATGCTGGCGCTGTGGACCATCAGGATTCCAAAGCCCAACAGCACGGCGGCCAACGTAATAAACCAACGTCGATCCTGTTCCACAGTTATTTCCATTTAAGGAAGAGATGACAGACGGTCTGCCGAACGTTGTTAGATCGGCGATTAGAAAGGGGTGAATGCAGGCGGTCGTTGGTGGTCTGTCAGATATCTGGCAAACGCTACGTGGGAAATCGCGTTGCAGCGGAAACGCCGTCCATGTCGAGTCGCAGAAGATCTATCCCAGGTGAGCCCCGTCCCGTCAGGGCATTGGTATCTACACAACGCGATTCAGTCGACAAATGCTGAAAAACTGAAAGAAACTGTCCCCCTCGCCCTGGTACTCCGGGGAGAGGGGCTAGGGGTGAGGGGCACGATTTACTTGCGACTCGCAGTGCTGAGATGAAAACACTTGAATAAAGATCTGGAATTCCGAAGTCAAACGACACTCGGAGTGCCCCTCACCCCCGACCCCTCTCCCCGGAGTACCAGGGCGAGGGGAGCAGTTTCATTCATTTATTCGGCGTTTTTTCAATCAACTCGTTGTGCAGATACCAATGCCCTGACGGGACGGGGATCACCTGATCAGATCTTGTTAAGTGCCGCGGTAATTTGATTACCCATCAGCTACTACCGATGATTGTCGATCGTGCCCAACTGGCCGAACTTGAACGAATAGCGGAACTCTGGTGGAGGTAATCACCGCCAACCGGTGCGGCTTAGCCTGTCTACGTTTGAGGTGATTTCCGCAAAGGCGGCAGCATCGTTCCAATTCTCAGAACTCGGGGATACCCACCCACTAACTGCGCGGTACTTATCTTTGGGGGTTTGCATTCCTGCCGAATATGATTTCGACAAACCTCATTGCGCAGGTGTGTTCCCACTTTCAGTCCTTCCGACGGTAATCGGCTCGGTAAGTTGAGGCAAAGGCCTCGATTTGTATGGTTGGTCTGAAAAATAGGGTTGTAGTGATTTTTGCAATTGCGAACGGTCTTTCCGCCTAGCTATGTTGGCCCATTGGCGGATCGGACCATGCAGTTGCGGCAGCGCTTCCGTGGAATTACAGCAACTGGAGTTGGTCAGGCTTTAGATCCGTCTTCTTAATCATTCAGTCAATGATCACTGGTTTTTTCAGCTTCCCCATCCGATCTGGCGGGGGGGTTGGGAACGCTTCTCGGTTGGTTTACGTCCAAGCCGGGTGCGGGATTGCGCAGTGATCGAATAGACAATATGTCGAGCGTGATCTTGCGCGGCCGCAAGCAGTTGCAAACTGTTACTGCCGTTTGAGTTACGACGACGTGTTGTGAAGACGGTGGCCGCGTGAATTTGATATTGTATGTACTTGACTGTGAAAGCCTGAAATCCAATTCGTGCCGGTAACAGGGCAGCGCCAGAGCTGTCCGCGTGTGCTGAGATTTGAGAGACGGGCTTTTGTATTATGTGTCTGAACAGTGTCGTGCCGTGCGTTTAAGTGGTGAGTAAGTAGGTCGCTGACCTGGGGTGACTCGAACTGGCGGTGGAAACGATCCATCCGCCAGATCTCGTGATTCGGACTGCGCAAGTCTGAATGTTTCGCCCAGCCGGTGGCTTGGAATGTTCTACATCTTCGAGAGAATCTGAGGTCGTCCCGATGTTCATCAGACCGTGGCTGGAAGCTCTGAAGTCGCGCTGGATGCCTGGGAAACGCCGTTCACACAAGCGGTTGTCGAATGACAAACCGTTGCAATCCCAGGTGGAAACCCTCGAAGAGAAGATCGTGCTGTCGGCCTTCGACCTGGTCACGGTCATCCCGAATCAGGGGGTGTTTCTCGCGAACAATACGACGCTGAGTGAAGCGCCGCGCGAGATGACCCTGCGGTTCAGCCCCGGGCAGACCATCGACCCGAATTCGCTGGGGTCGATCACGGTCGTTCGCGCGGGCCTCGACGGGATCTTCGACGATCCCTCGACGGGAACCCCCGAGAGTACGGACGACGTTTCTGTCGGCTTGGGCTACGTCGGTGCGGGCGACAATCCGAACGAAGTCATCGTCCGCTTTGCCGCCACCCTGCCGGACGACAAGTATCAGATCCGGATTGACACCAGTACGACCACTGGCCTCAAGGGCAATCTGGTCGGTGCGGTCAATGACACGCTGATCCCAGACGCCGGAAAGACTTACAAATCATTCAATTACGAACTCGATCTGGGAGCGCAGGTTGAGTCAGTCATTCCACAACCCGTTATCCGCGACCAGCTCTTTTCGACCACACAGTTGAGCAGTCTCACCGACGGGGATCTCGTCACGATCACCGCGGGGCCGTATACCTATAAGTTCGAGATCAATTTGCTGCCCAATGGGACAGTAAATCCCGGCAACATCGCGGTCAACATTCCCCTGGCATCGACCGCCAGCCAGATAGCCGATGCGCTGGTGCTGGCGATCAATACCAACGCTAGCGCGCAGTTGACGGCCAGCGACAGTGCGAATTTGATCACCGTCTCCGGAGTTTCGTACGAACCGGTCGTCAGTTTTTCGACAACCAAGACTGACGCGTTTGCCAAGGCCAATTTGACAGTCGTCGGTAATGGAACCCAGTTGGCGGACGGCGATTTAGTGCGTTTGACGCTGACTAATCCGGTCACATCTGCCAACACGGTCTTCACGTTCGAGTTGAACAAAGCGCCGAATAACATCGTCAGTGGCGGAAATATTCGGGTCGATTTTGCAGCCGGAGACAGTCAGGCGACGATCGCGGCGGCGCTGGCCACCGCCATTAATACGAAATTGTCGATCAATTTGCCCACGAAGCAAGTGTTTGCAACCGTAATTGGCACGTCGATTGCCGTGGCGGCAGTGCCGACGCTGGGGACCCCCGCGTTGTCGTCGGTGCAAGCGTCGACCGGATTGTCGAACCCGTTCCTGACGCTACCTTACGGGGCCTTGCAGCAGAAGGCGAACAAGGTGGTGGTCTACTTTAACCAGGACCAGCTTAACCCTGCGATCGCACAAGACCCCACTTACTACCGACTCATTAATGTTGCCAACGGCGCGGTGTTGCTGCCGCAGTCTGTGTCCTACCAGTACAACGCGCAAACTGGCCTGAGCGCCGCAGTGTTGACGTTTGGCTCTTCGCTGGCCAATGCATCATACAATCTCAAGGTTGGCGTTTCGTCAGAGCCGAACGGCACTTCCGCCAGCGTTACCAATGCGATCAAGGTGGGAACGGTATTTACCGGGCAACCGGTGATTGTCAACGAATACCTGGGTGACGGTACCGGAAACAGCTCGGATGCCACCGACGTCGATGTGTACCAGTTCACAACGGTTCTGGGTGGCGTGTACACCTTCACACTCGATTCGAGTGCAACTCTGGATGGAGTTCTGGAGTTTCTCGATACGAATGGAAATGTCGTCCTTGGTCCGCAAAATGCTACCGGGGCGGGTGGTACGGAAACGCTGATGACGGGCGCTCTGGGAGCCGGCACGTTCTATGTGCGCGTCACCAGCAGCGGCGGGACGGGTGGTTATAAGCTGACCATCGCGTCGACAGAAGCCAGCAGCGGCAGTGACGATAATTCCAGCTTCTTGACAGCCACGAATTTGGGCAGCCTGGGGACTGGTGGCGTTACGCTCACGTCGCAGATTGAGGCCCAGGGCGCGTTTGTTTCGATGCCGCCGCTGCCTGGTGGGTCGGATGAACCTGGGCACCGTGATCTGCCAAGTGGTGCATTCACAGGCCTCTCTGCTCCGGAAGTCGGACACGGAATCGGTGGTGGCACTGACCCCTCGTCGCCGGGAGCAATCGCGACTCAGACCTACTCGTTCCCGCTGACCTACGGAGGTAATCTGACGAATCAGATTACTCCCGAACAAAAAGAGATCATCCGGCAGATCTTCCAGATTTATTCTTACTATACAGGAATTCAGTTCCGTGAAGTGGCATCGGGCGGCGCCGAGCAGATCGTGGTGGGTGATATTCGAGTGAATGCACCGAATCTGGACCCTGGTGCCGCGGGCGGTATTTCTGGCAGTCCGCTGATTATTAACGCCATCTTTTATGCGAACGACAACACGTATGGTGGCGGATTCACCACCACGGCCTTCCATGAAATTGGTCACAATCTGGGGCTGGGACACTCTTATGATATACCCAGTATCCAGGGGGCCGGTCTCAGTGGCGAAGGCGTCTTCCCTGGTGACAATGATCTCATTCACTTGCTCCGTCTGTTGCCCGACAACAGCAGTGATATCGACCTTTATAAGTTTAACATCACCCAGACAGGAACACTGTCTGCGCAGACTGTCGCTCAGCGGTTGGGGGTGACCAACTTGCTCAATTCCGAACTGACGCTGTACCGGCAGGAACCGTCGGGTGCCAAGACTGTCATTGCGCGCAATGATGACTTCTACTCGAAGGATTCGGGTTTGGAGATTGCTCTGCAACCCGGAACTTATTTCATTGGTGTGACCAGCACCGGAAACGACGAATATGATCCGTCCATTTCCAACTCGGGCTTCGGCGGCAGGTCGGACGGAACCTATCAGCTCCAATTAGATTTCAAACCGGACACGCCCGTTACGAGCGGTCTGCGAGATGCCACAGGCCAGGTTCTGGACGGTGATCATGACGGCAAGACGGGTGGTGAATACAACACCTGGTTCAAAGTCGCCAACACCGTGTTCGTCGACAAGCTGGCTCCGGCGGGTGGTAGCGGAACCGTCGGCTCGCCCTACCAGACAATTAGTGCTGGCCTGGCAGTTGCGGTCCCGGGGAGTATCGTGCGGATCGTCGGAAACGGCGGTGCCGACGGCAACGATGCCACGATCGCCGACAACGTGCCGTATGCGATTGGTCGCGACTATGTCTCGAACAACCCGCTGGCCGACGGCAGTACGTTCCAGGTCCCGCAGGGCGTGACCGTGATGATCGATGCCGGTACCTTGATCAAGGTACATGGCCAGACGATTGACGTCGGAACGTCATCGCAGGGGACAGATCGCAGCGGTGGTGCGCTGCAAGTGCTGGGCACGCCGGTCAACAACGTCACGTTTACCTCATGGCGCGATGACTCCAAGGGCAGCATCGATGACGGCACGAACGGTGCTGCGACGGGCGCTGACTGGGGCGGTATCGTGTACCGTCAAGATTCCGACGTGAATTCGGGGCTGTCGGGAGTCTTCTTGAACCAGGTGAATCACGCCACTCTGCAGTATGGCGGCGGTCAGGTCGGCGTGGATGGCGGCCCGTTGCGGGTCTATAACGTGATTGACATGGAGACGTCACGTCCCACGATCACCAACAATATCATCACGAATAATGCCGACGCGGCGATTTCCGCCAATCCGGACAGCTTCAAGGCGGACGACGGCCGGATCGGTCCCGACATTCACGGCAACACGGTGACGAACAACTCGACCAACGGTTTGTTCATTCGCATCCAGACGGCTTTGGGTGGGGCTTCGGAATCGTTGAATGTGATCGCCCGTTTCGATGACACCGACATTACCCACGTGATCGCGCAGAATCTGATCATCAACGGAGATCCGGCGGGCGCATTGAGCAGCCCGTTGTCCGCCCGATTGATGATCGATCCCGGAACCATTGTGAAGCTGTCGGGAGCCCGAATCGAAACCGGCACGGGGAGTTCGAACCTGATCGCAGAAGGGACCGCGGCGAATCCCATTCGCTTCACCAGTCAGCAAGACGACAAGTACGGTGTCGGCGGCACGTTTGACTTGAAGAACGACGGTTTCGCTCCGCTCATATCGCAACCTGCTGCAGGCAACTGGTCGGGCATCTTCCTGAACCCGACATCGACCGCCAGCCTGGATCACGTGTCGATCACTTATGCTGGTGGCTCTTCGGAAATTGCGGGTAATACCGACAACTTCAACCCGATCGAAGACTGGCAAGCCAAGTTGCGCGTGACGAACACCGTGTTCGAAAACAATCTGGGCGGCCAGGCTGCCACTGGCCGTGGGGGCCGTGGAGGTAATGACTCTTCGGTGATTTACGTGCGCGGTGCGCAACCGGTCATTGTCAACAACGTCTTCCGCGACAACATTGGCAATGTGATCAGCATTAATGCCAATTCGATGCAGGACGTGGTCATGCCAGACTACGGCCGGAGCACCGGCGATATCGACGACTACACTTCGTTCGATGACAACTATGGTCCGCTGGTCCGCTTGAACAAATACGACAACAACTCGACGAACGGCATGAATATCCGTCCCGAAGAGTTGACGATCGAAAGCATCTGGGACGATACCGACATCGCCCATGTCGTGCGAGGTACGATTACCTCGAACGAGTTCCACACCTATGGTGGTTTGCGGCTGCAGAGTAGTGCGACGGGCAGCCTGGTCGTCAAGTTGCAGGGCGCTGGCGCCGGGTTTGCTGCCACGGGTGATCCGCTGGAAATCGTTGATCGTATTGGCGGAAGTGTGCAGGTCGTCGGGCAGCCTGGTTTCCCGGTTATTTTGACGTCGTTGAAAGACGACACGGTCAGTACCGGCTTCCTGCCGAACGGCTTCCCGTTGTTCGATACGAACAACGATGGTTCGGCCAGTGCGCCGGCTCCCGGTGATTGGAACAGCATTTCGTTTGATCGATACAGCAATGATCGCAACGTAGCGGAGGTCAACGAGACGGAACCGGGCCTGAACCAAGGGAATGACATCAATTCGACGGTCGGCAATCCGCAGTCATTGGGCAATCTGGCGCCCAATGAGAACAGCGGCGACGAGAACCGTCGGCTGGGCTTCGAAGTGCATGGATTCATCAGCCCTGATTCGCCTGGCGACGTGGACGTTTACAGCTTCTCAGCGGATGCCGGAACCGAAGTCTGGATCGATCTGGATCAGACCGATTACGCCCTGGATTCGATGGTCGAGCTGGTGAACTCGGCGGGCCTCGTGCTGGCCAGGTCTTTGAACTCCCAGACCGAAAGCGCGAATCCAGCAGGCTGGCTGGCATCAGGCATCGCGGGAACACTGGCTGGCACCGTCGGTAACAGCAATCTCAATACGTTGACGAAGGACTCCACGCTGGGCGGCGACTTCTATACCAGCAATTACCTGGATGCCGGTTTCCGCGCCGTTCTGCCGGGAACAGCCGGGTCGACGAATACCTATTTCATTCGCGTACGCAGCCAGCCGGTGGCCGGTCAGGAAGCGGCCGCAATTCCTGTTGGCGGTAACGGTTTGACTTCGGGCAAATACGAGCTGCAGGTGCGTCTGCGCCAGCAGGATGAACAGCCCGGTTCGACCGTTCGTTATGCCGACATTCGTTACGCGACGAACGGCATTGAGCTGCGCGGCTTGCCCTCACACTCGATTATTATGGGCGAATCCGCGGAAACCACGGCCGACAACGATGCGCCGGATGGCAGTCAATATCTGGGGCCGTTCCTGCAGACCGATCGGAATACGCTCAGTGTGTCCGGTAATCTGGCCAGCGCCACGGATGTGGATTTCTACCGCTTCACCGTAGATTACAGTCAGGTGCAGGTAATCGGCGGTGCCCGTGACGGCGGCAAGTTCTTCCCGACCATGTTCGACATTGACTGGGCCGACGGACTGACGCGTCCCGATACCACGATCGCGGTGTATAATTCGGCCAAGACGCTGATTTACATTGGACGTGCGTCGGATCTGGCGGATGATCAGCCGGCACCCGGACAAGGTCAGGATCTGGATGATCTCGCCCGCGGGAGTCTGGGGACTCTGGATCCGTCCATCGGTACGGTCAATCTCCCCGCAGGCGTGGCCGGATCCAGTGAAGCGGGTGGCGTGAATCCCAATCCGCCAGTCGGAGGTTTGACGACTTACTACGTGGCCGTGTTCTCCAACGGCATGCTGCCGACAGCACTGACCGCCAACTTCAACAGTATCGCGAGCGCAGCCGACCAGTTGGTGCGACTGGAACCGATTAACTCGATTAAGCGCGTCGTGGAAGACCACATCGGCTACACCGGCTACGGAACGCAAGGTTCGAATGTGGCTCCGGTCAGCGGCCCGCTCTTCAATCTGACGGACTCGATTTCGCTCGATACGAACATCCGGGCGTTTACGCTGTCCGATGTCAACCTGTTTGTTACGACGCGCACTACCCTGCGTGTCGTGGATCCGTTCAACGGATCAACCGAGATTCAATACCCGACGAACGGCGGTCTGCTCTATCAAGATTTGGATATGCGCAGCGACGGTCGGTTGTTCGCGGTGCGAAGCCCAAGTGGTGCGCCACAAGCCGGATTGTTTGTGGAACTTAATACGGGGACTGGTGGAGAGCTCTCTGCCCAGGGCGATGGAATCGCCGACACGGACGGCGACCCGAATACCGTTCGGTTCCAGAGCAACAGCTCAGCCTCGACGGCAATGGCAATTCGTCGAACTGGTTCAGGCAGCTATGACTACGTCTACTATGCCACCGCGAATTCTGACGACTATCCCAATCCCCAGCCTCCCCCTAACCTCGGTGGCGCGTCCAAACTGTATCGCGGCGATGCGACGTCGGGCAATGCCGCCTGGTCGGGAAGCAATACGGGCGCGACTGGTCTGGTGACCGATTCGGCCGGTACGATTACGACCCTGACGATGGGCTTACAGTTTTTAAATGGTACCTTGTACGGAGTGAGCGCGGGCAATCAGTTATATATCGTCAGCAGTCAAGCCTCGATTGGCGGAGGTGGTACGAACGTCGGCAATCCAAACTCGGCGGCGGACAATACCATAACCTCTCTGAACCAGAGTACACCGACACTGGTTAATACTGCTTCCATCGTGGACTACTCCGCCTTGCTCAATCCGGGCGAGACTTTTGCAGGCATCGCCGATGCCCCCCAGAACGTGGAGAATCAGAAATACGCTGACTTCCTGTTCGTTATTACGAGCGATGGCCGGATCCTGTGCATCGATCCAAATGCTGCGGATGCCGCGAGTTCATTGCAAACCGTGTTTGATACGGACGGCGATAGAATTGCTGACAGCCAGTACTTGGATACGGGCATTGTCAATCCGACTGGTCTGGCATTCTCACCGGTCGACTACAACTTGTGGCATCCGACAGCACGGCGGGACTCCGATCCCGGTCACGGTGTGGCCACTACGACCGAGACCAAGATCGGCAACGTCAAGACCCCCGGTGTCGATAACTCGCGGACACCCAGCAAGGAGACCGACACGCTGGCCATCGGCAGTGAATCGTGGGATTACGCCGAATCCGTGGGTGGTGCCAGCATGTACTTCGGCATCGAGAATTACGGTGCGGGCAGCAGGAGCAACTATTTCCAATTCGATAGTGGCGGCCAGTACGGCGTGGAGAGCAGCGTCAGTCAGCAGGATTTGACGGCTAACAGCGGCAGCATTCACAACAATTACAACGTGCCGGGTGGAACCTCCGGTAGTATGGTCACGAACGCCTTTGACCTGGAGGGTTATACGACCGGTGACCAACCCACGTTGTACTTCAATTACTGGCTGCAGACGCAGGGTGCGGGTGGCAAGGTTGCCGATTCAATGCTGGACAGCGCACGGGTTTATGTCTCGATCGACGACGGTCTGTCATGGTCGCTGCTGGCCACGAATAACTCTACTCTGTCCGCAGATAAGAACCCGGATGCCGAATTGCCGGCCTTCCTGTCGACGAACAGGGACGCCTCGCCCAAGCCCAACCAGGGGGTTCAGGAACTCTACGAAACATCCTCCTGGCGTCAGGCCCGTGTCGATCTGGCCGATTACGTCGGCAATCCGCAGGTCAAGCTGCGGTTCGATTTCAGTACGTCAGGTAATACGGGGACCGTCCTGGATCCGTTGACCGGTTTGCGTATTGTCGGAGACGACAAGAGTGACCCCACATTCCAAGGCGATACGGGTAACGACTTTGGAGTCGGTAGCACCACCACCACGACTGGCGCGCAGAACAACGCGTTCGAAGGCTTCTACGTTGATGATATCACCGTCGGGTTTGCCGGACGGGGTGAAATGGTCACTGGCACCACAGTTGCCGGACAGGGAACCAGCTTCACCGATTTGAATACCAATGGTGTCGCTGCGATCGGCGGACGGCCCACCTTGGATCCCGATCCCACTGCTGCGAAGCAGTTATTGACTGGTGGCTATCAGCTCGAAATCCGCCGCGGTGAAGAGTACGGCGCTCTATTCGATCCCACGAAGAGTGATGTGATCATCAGCCCGACGCTGGATATCAACGATCGATTGGTGACCGGCCAAACGGTGTTTGTGGGCAATCAAATTGCCGACGGCGATACAGTGACGGTTTATGATGGTCTGATCACTAAGGTATTTGAGTTCGATACAAACGGTTCGGTCGGCGTGGGGAACATCGCCGTCAATGTCGCCGGTCTGAACACGATCACGCAGAAAGGCACGATCGCCAGTCTCCTGGCGTCTAAGATTACGACCACCTTTAGTGGCCGTAATACGGTGATTGCCAAGGCTGTGGGGGCGGGGGTGAATAGCGATCGCGTCGATATATTCAAGGCGATCTCCGTGACGATCAACGGCGGGCCGGTGACGGCAACCGTGATCCCGAGTCCGCTCGAGGACAACGATACAATCGCCACCTCCGCAGACTCGCTGGTGACTGCCGGGGCGAACGGCTTGTTTACCGGTTCGGGCAACATTGGTGACGGCACGTATGTGGCCAATGACGTGGATATGTACTCGATGGTCCTCTCTGTCGGACAAGTCGTCGCGATTGATGTGGACTCGCCTGTCGACGCGTTTGGGTTCGGCGATCCAATTTTGCGGATTTTCGATGCTGCTGGAGTAGAGTTGGCCGTGAGCGATGACGACCCGGCCCCGGGTGAAGCCATCGCCACGTTTGGCGCCTACTTGAATTTCGTTGCTCCCGCTACCGGAACGTACTACTTCGGTATCAGTGGCTACTCTAACTTCCTCTATGACCCGTCCGTCGCCGATAGTGGGACCGGTTCCATCTCTACATTCGACTACACCTTCAACATTACCAGTGGAACGGCGCCGCTGGGGTTGACCGTTGACACGTACAATCGCCGGGGCGATGACAACCTGCAGCGACAGCAGGGTCAGTTCATCATTGAGAACAACGCGATCCTGAGTTCCTTGACCAACGGCGTGTGGATTGATGATGACGACCGGTTCGGCTCAGTGCCGCATCCTGGCGCTCCGTTGAATACTCCGGTACAGAATACCGGGCGGCTGATCACAGGCTTGTACGTTCAGAATAACGTGATTGCTGATTCCGGAACCAATGGAATCAACATCGATGGCGATAGTAACACGGCCCTGGGAGCGGCAGTCGTTCCGTTTGTGAAGATCGTGAATAATACGATCGTCGGACACGTTAATGACGTCTCTGAATTTCTGGAGTCCATCGGCGCTGCCAACGTCACCGCCGTGGCCCAGTCGATTTTGTTCTCGGAACCGGCCAATCCGCTGGGCACGACGGATCCGACCTATAGCTTCCTCAATCTCCCCGTCCTGGGGGATATGTCGGTGTCCTTCGGCGGAGCATTCGTCGGGCAGGGTGTCACAACAACCGATGTCACGACCATCGCCAATGGCGTTAGTACGGTGGAAAGCTTTGCAACTTTGGGTGACGCGACTCCTAACGGAACCCTGCAACTCGATTCGACCGCGCCTGTGACCCAGATCGTCGCCGGTGGTGCGAACAGTCCGGAACTGACGGGCACTCCCAGCCCACTATTGGGTACTACTCCCAACGCGTTTAACGGTCCGATCTCCATCCTGTTCAGTGTGCCGGTCGGCGGGTTTACTCTGGATGTTAGTAACTTGACCGCGTTCGGTGCCCTGACGATTCAGGCGTTTGACGTGAACGGTGGCAGTCTGGGAATCGTGAAGAATTCGAGACTGGGAACTCAGACGATGGGTTTGATGTCGTCTTCAGCCACTCCCGTGAACCAGATTGCCGGAATTTCGATCTACGTGACCGGGACAGACCAGCGCGGATTCGCGATCGACAATTTGCAGTTTGGTGGGTTTAGTTTGCTGACTCAGGCGCCGTTCACACCATCGGCTCCGATTGGAACCGGTATCCGTGTGGGCCTGAATACCAGCCCGACATTGATGAATAATGCCATCGTCGACACGGCTACGGCGATCAACATCACCCGCAGTGGGAATGTGGCACTCGATGGCGTGGTTCCAGAACCCGTAATCGAAGCGAATCTGTACGGCCAGAACACGACCAACGTGATCCGCAACGGGTTGCCAGCATCGACGGGAAATAACGCGCTCGTAGAACCCAACAGCATCGGTATGTACGACCTGTTTGTGAATCCGGCGTCCAACAACTTCTATCCGGCGTCGGGTAGTGCGCTGATTGACAGTTCGCGCAGTACGTTCAACGACCGTGCGACATATATTGCGGTCGTGGGACCCCTGGGAATTCCGCAGTCGCCGATTATCGCCCCGATCTATGACTCGTTCGGTCAATTGCGTGTGGATGATGTCAATCAGGCCGGTCCGCCCAATCAACCGGGCCTGGGACAGAATCCGTTCCAGGACCGTGGAGCTCTGGAACGAGCCGACTTCGAAGGTGGCGTGGTCATTCCGACCGCTCCGCAGGACAACGATGGCAGCGGTGTTGATCTCGATCCGTCGCCCACGACGATCTGGATTGATTCGGCAACAGTCTCGTCACCGTTCGATATTCTGACCTCTTTCACGCTGCAGTTGATCGATACCGGAATCGGTATCGACGACAGTACGGTCGATTTAGACGGGTCGGATTTCATCGTCTTAAAGAATGGCGTACGGTTGAACGATCCGGCGACGGGCATCGTCGATTACATCTTTACTTATAACCAGAACACGAACGAAGCGATCTTCACGTCGGTCTCGACGTTTGAACTCGACGCCCGCTACCAGATCATCGTGAACCCGGCTGGCATTCAGGACTTGGCGGGCAATGACCTGCAAAACAATCAGTCCGTACCGATCACGCCGGCCAATCCCAATATCCCGTCCCCGTTTGACACCAGCCTGCTGTACTTCACTTACGTCATTACCGACGGAAAAAATGATGGACCGACGGCTTCGCTCGGCAGCGTACAACTACCGCAATCGCCGTTGACCGGAGCCCCGGTAACGATCAACGAAGATGGGTCCGTGACCTTCTCGTCGGCGACAAACAATGCGATAACAGTCCTCGACAAGGACGCGTTCCTGGCGACCGACGGTGACCCGAACACGGGCGCCTTGGGTGGTCGTATTCGCGTCACGATTTCGGTCCCCAGCAGCATGGGTTCGCTGTTGCTGGCCCCGGGTTCTACAACGAATCTGGTTAACAATGGTGGCGGCGCCACCCCAACCGGCTCGCCGTTGATTGACCAATACGTGCTGGAAGGCCGTATCGACGACATCAATACGGCATTGGATGGACTCACATTCACTCCCACTCCGGACTTCCCGATCGGCCTGCCGGCAGCGACGGTCAATATCACGATCTTCGCTGAAGATCTCGGCAAGTTCGGCCCGCCCGCACCAGGGACAACAGATCCCAAGAGCACGACGACTCTGTTGCCCATCGTCATCAACCCGGTGAACGACGCCCCGACGTTGACCATCACGACGCCTTCACCGATTACGATTCTGGAAGACAAAGTCACGTCGACTCAGATCGATCTCTCGGGGATCACCGCCGGTGGCGGCGAAAATCAGATTTTGACGATTACCGTCATCAACAGTGATACGACGGGAATCATTCCCAATGGCAATATCGTCATCAACTACACCAGTCCGAATGCGACGGGGAATATTCAGTTCACCGCCGCACCGAATCGATTCACACTCCCCGGTCAGCCCATCACCTTGACCATCAGGGTCACAGACAACGGTATCAACGGCGGGGACCAGCTGTTTATTGAAAAGCAAGTCAAGATCAACATTACCGACGTGAATGATGCCCCGACGATCAATCAGCCGGGCAATGTCACCGTTCTCGAAGACGCTGTCACGCAGACAGTCAATTTGAACGGTATCGGGATTGGCGCCTTTGAGTCTGTCAGCCAGACGCTGACGCTGACTGCGACCAGCAACGACCAAACGCTGATTCCAGATTCGGCGATTTCTGTTACCTATACGGGCGGATCAACAGCCCAGCTCTTCTACACGCCAGCTGCCAATCGGAATGGCGGTCCGGTGACCATCACGATTAAGGCGAAGGACAGCGGCGGGACGTTGAATGGCGGCATCGATACGGCGACGACGACATTCACAGTCACGGTGACGCCGGTTAACGATGAGCCCACCGTGACCGTGCCGGGGCCCATCACGATCAATGAAGACGATGCCAGCAACCCGCAGCATATCACTTTGACGGGGATCAGCCCGGGGCCGTTCGAGTCTTCGCAAAGTGTCAGTACGATTACCATCACCAGCAACAATCAGTCGGTGATTCCAGACGCCAATATTGTTCAGGGAGCCTTGAGTGGCGGCAATCTGCCGCTGACTATCACGCCCCTGGCCAATCAGTCCGGTCTGGTCACGATCACCGTCACCATTACGGACGATGGAGCGAATGGCGGCGGCAATGGGGACGACAACACGGTTACCAAGACCTTCACGATCAACGTGTTGCCGGTAAACGATCAGCCCATCTTCAATCTGACACCGCCGCTGCCTCCGTTCACGGTGCTGGAAGATGCTGCTCAGCAGACGCTCACGCTGACGGGGATCTCGGCCGGACCGGCCAACGAATCTGGCCAGGCGTTAGTCCTGTCGGCCGTCAGCTCGGATACGAACCTCATCGCGTCGCCGATCGTCAGCAGTATTGTGGGCGGTCAGGCGACAGTGAAATACACACCGATCGCCAACGCCAATGGACATGCCACGATCACCGTGACGCTTAAAGACAGTGGCGGCACGGCGAACGGTGGTAACGACACCTATACCCAAGTCTACGACGTGTTTGTCACGGCGGTGAATGACGCACCGACCTTGAATTTCATCAACGACCCGGCCCCCATTCTGGAAGATGTCGGTCAGCAGACGATCAATATGTCCGGAATTACGGCCGGTCCCGCGAATGAAAACCTCCAGACATTGACGATCACGGCTGCGATTACCAGCGGTAATCCGAATCTGGTGAATAACTTCCTGGCGAGTGCCATCAATGGGGCAGGTCAGGCGACGTTGAAGTATACGCCGGTTGCCAATGAGTTCGGCACCGCGGTCGTGACCGTCACGATCACAGACAGCGGCACTAATGGCGGCGGAAATGGTGACGTCAACGTTGTCACCCGGACGTTTACCGTCACTGTCACCGGGGTGAATGATCGTCCGACGTTGACTGTGATCAGTGATCAGACATCGAACGAAGATGCCGGTACGCAGACCGTAAACCTAGCGGGGATTTCGGTGGGACAGCCCAACGAAGCACCGCCGCAGACTCTGACGTTTATCGTGACCAGCGACAATCCGGCGCTGATTCCGAACAACCCGACGAATTTGAGCGTGGTCTACAACCAGGGAGATTCGATCGGCCAGCTGTTGTATAAGGCCGTTCCCAATGGATTTGGCACGGCCAACATTACGGTGACCTTGAAAGACGATGGCCTAACGGCCAATGGCGGCGTCGATACGCTCGTTCGGACATTCAAGATCACCGTCAATCAGGTCCAGGATGCTCCGACCGACATTCTCCTCTCAGGTACTTCGGTCTTCGAGAATCAACCGGTGGGAACGGTTATCGGGACGCTGTCGATGAACCAGACGACTGACGTCGATCTGCCGGATGACAACTTTACTTACAGTATTGTCGGTGGCACGGGATTGGGCTTCTTCCAGGTTGCTGGCAGTCAATTGCAGACGTCGCAGGTGTTGGATTTCGAGACGAACCCCAGCTTCACTGTCACTGTTCGAGTGACCGATCGCTTCGGATTGACCTTCGACAAGACCAACACCATCACTGTGCAGAATCTGAATGACGCACCGACGCTGGATGCACTCAGTCCGGTGACGTTCGGCGAAGATCCGGTGAATCCAGTGGTGATCAGTCTGACGGGTGTCAGCGCGGGATTCGGTGAAAGTCAGAATATCACGATCACCGCAACGAGCAGCAACCCGGCCCTGTTTAGTAATCCGATCCCGGTGAACTATACGTCTCCCAATACCACGGGAACGTTGACGTTGTCGCCGAATCTGAATGCCAACGGCACGGCGACGATCACCGTAACGATGCACGACAATGGGGGCACGCTGAACGGCGGGGTCGATACCATCGTGCGGACCTTCCAGGTGACGGTCAATCCGGTGAACGATCCGCCTTCCGATATTTCGCTGACCAACGATACGATTGCCGAGATTCCGGCCGGGACGTCACTGCCAACCAGCGTGCTGGTGGGTGACTTGTCGTCGACTGATCCTGACAATCCCGCCGCCGGTGACACGTTCACCTACTCGCTGGTGAGTGGTGCCGGGGCGACCGACAACGCCAAGTTCGCGATTATTGGTGATGAGCTGTTTGCCACTGGCAACATCGATTTTGATACCCAGCCGAATTACACGGTTCGCGTCCGTTCGACAGACAGCGGAACGCCGACCCAGTTCTTCGATAAGGTGTTTACGATTCATTCGACGAACGTCAACGAACCGGCGACATCCATCACGACTGCAGCCAATCCGATCTCTGGAGTGCCCAACAGCATTCCCGAGAACCGGCCAGCCGACTCGGTGGTTGGAACACTGGTGGCGGGCGATCCGGATGCCGGTGATGTCACCACCTTCGCTCTGGTAACTGGTGCCGGCTCGGCCGATAACCAGTTGTTCAAGATCGTGAGTGGTCAGTTGGTCGCCAATGTGTCGTTCAATTACGAAGTCAAGAACAGCTACACAGTCCGTATTCGGGCGACCGACTCGCATGGGCTGATCTTTGAAGGACCGGTTGCGATCTCCATCACGAATGTGAATGAGACGCCGACGAACATCAATCTGACCAATAGCGTGGTCGTGGAGAATTCTGTTCCGGGTACGACGATTGGCAGCTTCTCGACCGTCGATCCCGATGCGGGTGACACGTTCAGCTACAGCCTGGTGTCGGGCGCCGGGGCCACGGACAATGCCAAGTTTGAAATTGTGAGCGGTCAGTTGGTGGTCGTCGTGCCGCCGAACTACGAGGATCCGGGTCACTTCTACTCGGTGCGTGTCCGATCGACCGACGCGGGTGGCCTGACGGTGGAGAAAGCCTTCACCATCACGATTCTGAATGTGAATGAAGCACCGACAGAGTTGAGCCTGTCGAATCAAAATGTGAACGAGAACAAGCCGATCGGTACCGTGGTCGGTACGCTGGGAACCGACGATCAGGACGTTCCAGAATCCTTCACCTATGCGTTGGTGTCGGGAATTGGTTCGGACGACAATTCGCTGTTTGATATTTCCGGCGACAAGCTGGTGACGGCAGCGAGTTTCGACTTCGAGACACGAACGACCTACAGCGTGCGTGTCCGAACGACCGACAACGGCGGACATACGCTCGAGAAATCCTTCACCATTACCATTAACGATGCGAACGACGGCCCGGTCATCACGCTCAGTGGTTCGTCTGGTTCGACGACCGGACGTAAAGCAGTACTGATCGATTCGTCAGCTCATATCACCGACATCGATTCGCCAAACTTCGATAACGGTAAACTGGTGGTGAAGATTCAGAGCGGCGAACAAACGGGCGATACGCTGAGCATTATGAAGGGTTCGTTCAACGGACTGAGCCTGAAAACAGTGAAGGGTCATACGGTACTCCGGCTCGGCAAACAGGATATCGCGTCGGTATCGGGCGGTGTGCGTGGAATCCCGTTGACGATTCAATTCGGCGGCGGAGTCTCCACCGAACTGTTCCAGAAGGTCATGCAGAGCGTCA